>JADLFO010000157.1 GCA_020845455.1 Caldilineaceae bacterium | reverse complement strand
GTATCAGACGGGGAGGCAGCAGGCGGAGAGGAGCCAGAGGGGGGGCCATCCGGCGGAGGGGCGTCTAGGCGCGCCGCGCCCGGCGCGACGGCAGGCGTTGAAGTCGCAGGGCCAACCGTGCGTTCATCGGGTGGCATCATAGCTTCTTCAACCCGGCCAAGGCTGCCACCAGCCGTTTGATGCCCACCCCCGGAAAGGCCACCGTGACCTCCTCTTCGCCGCCCACGATGGCGCTTTCGATCACCGTGCCCACCCCAAACTTGGGGTGCTGCACGCTGTCGCGCCGCTGAAACTGCGTCTTGGCCGCGGCCTTCGCCTTGGAGCCACGCGCCCCGGACTTCTCGCCCCTCTTACTTCCCCCAGGCGACCAATAGGTCGCGGACGAGATCGATTCATGCTCGGCATCACGGCGCGGGCTGCTCTCCCAACGGTCGCTCACCGCACGCCGCCCGCGGCGCGGCGTGTCGTCGTCGTCGCCCCATGCGGCCGCCCGCTGATAGGCCGACTCGCGCCGCGCCCGCCGGTCAACCATGCCGGAGAGCAGCGCCGCCGGGATCTCCTCCAAAAAACGGCTGGGACGCTGCACCTCGCTGCCGCCCCACAGCCCGCGCTTAAAGGCATGCACCAGATAAAGACGCCGTTTGGCACGCGTAATGCCCACATAGCACAGCCGCCGCTCTTCGTCCATATCCTCCGGGTCTCCGCTCTCCAGGCTGCGGCTGTGCGGCAAGATGCCATCCTCCAGCCCCACCATAAAGACCACCGGGTATTCTAATCCCTTGGCGGTGTGCAGCGTCATCAGCGTGACGGCGCGCGTGCCTTCCTCCAGTTCGTCCACATCGCTGACCAGGCTCACTTCCTCCAAAAACATCGCCAAGGGGCTTTGCTCCGGCTGTAGACCCACCATATCGGGCCGATACTGCGAAGCCACGCCGCGCAATTCCTGGATATTAGCAAAGCGTTCTTCACCCTCGTCCGTGCCGTCACGCACCATGTCCACATAGCCGGACTGCTGGCCGATAATGTCGACCAACTCAGCCACGCTCTCATAACGACCAGAGGTGTGCAGTTCAATCCAGCGCTCCAACAGGTCGGCAAAATCCACCAGCGCGTTTTCGGCGCGCTTGCCCAGGGTCGGTTTCTCATATGCTGCCGACGGCAGAAAGACCTGGTGCGTGCGGCTCACAAACTCCGCGCCGTGATGCAGCACCTGCAGCGCCAAGAACTCGTTCACGCCCAGTTCGGCGGCCCACGCGCGCAGCGCCTCCAGCGTCTTGGGGCCGATCCCGCGTGAAGGTTCGTTGACGATGCGCCCCAGCGCCACGCTGTCACTGGGGTTATGCACCAGCCGCAGATAGGCAATGATGTCTTTGATCTCTTTGCGCTCATAAAAGCGCGTGCCGCCCACCAGCTTATACTTGATCTGACGCATGACAAACGCTTCTTCCAAGGCGCGGCTCTGCGCATTGGTGCGGTACATCACCGCAAAGTCGCCCAAGTCAAAGGCGCGGCTGCCGACCAACCGCTCGATCTCGTCGCAGACATAGGACGCTTCTTCGACCTCGTTGTAGGCTTCATAGACCGTCACGGCCAGCCCTGCGCCGTTCTCGGTGTGAAGCCGCTTCGGCGTGCGGTTGCGGTTGTTGGCGATCACCGAGTTGGCTACATCCAGGATCGCCTGCGTGCTGCGATAGTTCTGCTCCAGCAGCACCACCGTCGCCTCCGGATAATCCTCGCGGAACTGCCGCACGTTGCGATAGTCCGCCCCGCGGAAGCGGTAGATCGACTGGTCTTCGTCGCCCACCACAAACAGGTTGCGCTTGCCTTCCGGCTCGTTGGCCAACAGCTTGAGCAGTTCATATTGCGCGGTGTTCGTATCCTGAAACTCGTCTACCAACAAATACTGCCACTTCCGCTGATACTTGACCCGCACATCCGGGTTGTCACGCAAAAGCAGCGCCGTGCGCGTCAGCAGGTCGTCAAAGTCCATGGCGTTGTTGACCTTCAACGCCTCCTGATAGCGCCGATAGACGCGGCCCGCGATCTCTTCAAAATAGCTGTGCGCCTGCACCTCGTCCGGCCCGATCAGTTCATTCTTCTGTTTGCCCACAAAGGCGCGCACCGCTTGGGGCGAATAGCGCTTCTCGTCCAGGTTCATCTCGCGCAGCAGCGAGCGCAGCAGCGAAAGCTGGTCTGCCGTGTCATAGATCACCCAGTTGCGGTCAAACCCGATCGCAGCGCTCTCCACACGCAGCACGCGCGCACAGACGCTGTGGAACGTGCCGATCGTCAACCCGCCCAGCCGCGGCGGTTGGCCCGGCAGCGGGCGGCCAAACTTGTCCTCAAAGACCAGCTCTACCCGCTCGCGCATCTCGCGCGCCGCCTTGTTGGTAAAAGTCACCGCCAGGATATTCCAGGGCGCGACCCCCGCCTCGTCGATCAAATAGGCGATGCGCCGTGTCAGCACGCGCGTCTTGCCCGACCCAGGCCCGGCCAAGACCAGCACCGGTCCCTGCACCGTGCGCACGGCCATTGTCTGCTGCGGGTTCAGATTGCTCAAGGTATTTTCCATGGATGCTCGTCGCAGCCTAGGCTGCTCTTTACAGGCTGCTCTACAGTCTACTCTTCACCGTGGAGCAGGCGCAGATAGCTGTCATAGCGCACAGGGGAGATATCCCCCGCCGCTACCGCCGCGCGGACGGCGCACTCCGGCTC
>JADLFO010000156.1 GCA_020845455.1 Caldilineaceae bacterium | reverse complement strand
GTAGAATGAGAGCGAGGCGGCCAGGCGTGAGGCTTTGTCGGCGCTCCACTGCTTGAACGTCTCTTTGACCAAGGCGATAAACCGTTTCACGGCGTTTTCCCCCTGTGCCGCTTGATCGAGTGCATTTCACGTGAGGGGCAAGCTGTCGTTCCGAGACTCGGTTCCCCCTGCGCCTCTGCGTGCGCAAGGGCGCAGGGGCCGAGGCATTGACATTCTAATAGTCACAGGCGCTCGGGCCAAAGTCCGAGCGCCTGTGTGCTTGCTATCTACTGCTTATCTGTTGCGGACAGCCTGACAGCGGACAATCTTATTTCGGATAGCCGTTGTCGGCGAGGAAGGCGTTAACCTGCTCGCACAGACCCGGCAGCACGTCGGCGGGCTGGGCATCGCCTGCCCAGATCTGCTCCAGCGCCGGGCTGATGATCGAGCCGCTCAACTCGTCCCACTCGGGGAAGTAGCCAAAGGTCCCCACTTTGGCATTCTCGGCCTCGGTCAAGAACGCCTGACGGTTGGCAGGCGGTTGGCCGCTGTCCAGGAAGGCATCCGAACGGGCGGTGGATTGCAGCGCCGGGAAGATCTCGCCGGACTCAGTATAGAGCCGCTGGCCGCCGTCGGTGCTCTGCAGCCAACTGAGGAAGGTCCAGGCCGTCTCTTTATTGTCGGCCCCCGAGCTCATGACCCAGGCCGCGCCGCCGGCGCTGGCTGCCCGCTGCCCGCCTTCCGGGATGGGGATGACCTGGACATCGTAGTTCATCCCTGCGTCGTTGAAGGCGCTGACACGGCTGGAGTTCTGGATGATCATGGCTGCCTGGCCGCCGGCAAAGACGGCGGCGTCACCGCCTGCCTGGCTCAGGTTGGCGTCGCGCATCGCCAGATTATCGTTCATCAGGTCAGCGAAGAACTGGATCGCCTCGACCGCTTCGGGCGCGTCCAAGGTGCATTTCGACGGGTTGCGCATGTCGTCGAGGATGCTGCCGTAGTTCTGGTTGACCCAACGCACATACTTGCCGCCCTCCATCCCCAGCGCATAGCGCTCGACGCGCCCGCTGCTGTCGACCACGGCCAGCTTTTCGGCGGCGGCGCGCAGGTCGTCCCAGGTCCAATCTTCGGTGGGATATTCGACGCCCACTTCGTCGAAGATGTCCTTGTTATAGTAGAGCACTTCGACGCTGATATCGCGCGGGAAGCCGTAGACGCTGCCGTCATACGACGCCGATTCGAGCAGCGCCGGCCAGTAGTCGTTCAGGTCGTAGCCCGCTTTTTCAATGTAGGGGTCGAGGTTTTCGAGCACGCCGTCGGCGGCATAGCGCGGGGTGGGCCACAGGAAGAGCACATCCGGGATGGCGCTGGCGTCGCCGCTGGCCCACAACGTCTGCATCTTGGTGAAATAGTCGTTCCACGGCTCACCCATCAACTCGACCTTGATGTCGGGATGTTCGACCATAAAGGCGTCGGCTACTTTTTGATGGGTCGCGATTTCCTCGGGGCTGCCCCAGACGGCCCAGGTGATGGTGTTGGCGGCTTCGCCTTCGGCAGCGGGCGCGCTGGTGGCTTCACCGGCGGCGGGCTGTTCGGCAGGCGCGCCTGCCGGGGGCGGCGGCGGCACGGCACAGCCGCTGATCACGCTGGTCAGCAGCAGGGCAAGCGCCAGCAGGGACCAAATACGAGTTCTGCGCATGGTTTGTCTCCTTCAGTGTGCAGTTGAGTGTGCATGGGTCAGGCCGCATAGGAGGCCGGCCCGACGGTTAGATGCTACGACAAACTGGGTGTTGCGACTCCTGGACTGTTGTAACTTGTTGCTGCTGTAGCTCGATTCAGGCGGTGTGCCTGGGCGTAGCGCCCGGGTACGGCGCGCTAGACCGGCCCGCCGCCGGCATGGATCACAAAGTCGTGAACTTCGGCGGCAACGGCGGCTGCCGGTTTGGCCGCCAAGAGGTCGTCAAAGAGCGGCAGCTTGCCGGTGCGGGCGGCGTAGTCGGCGTAGAGATACATGGCCGCAGACCACGCTTGGAGCGCAAAGCCCATCGGGTGGCCGCGCTCGCCGTGCAGCCATTCGTTAAATTCCCAATCGGCGCTGATGCCCTGGCGGTTGGCGTCGGCCAAGCTTTCCAGCATCTCTTCGGCGTCGCCATACCAGCCGTGGCGCACCAGCGCGGCGACATGCAGCCCGCCGATCATGGGCCAGATGCCGCCGTTGTGATACTGGTGGGGCAGATTGAGATTGCGGCTGCGATAATATTCGCGCCAGTTGGGTTCGCCGGGATAGATGGGCGGGTAGATGGCCTTGGTAGGGTAGGGTTCGGCCATACCCACCTGGCGCATGTAGCGCAAGATGTGTTCGGTGCGATGCCAGTCGGCCACCCCGGTCAAGATGGCGAGGAGGTTGCCCAGGCTGTCGCACCAGTCTCCGTATTCGCGGAAGGCGACCCAGGGCAGATAAAAAGGCCGGCTGGAGATCGTGCCCATGTTGTGGTAGAGCATAAACCATTCGAGGCGGATGGTCTTGAGCTTTTCCAGATGTTCGGCGAAGTGCGTGGCGACCCAACAGCGGTCGATCCACATGAGCAGGTTGATGCGTTCATGGATGCCGAGCGCGTCGACCTGGGGCGTGTAGACCGGCGTGCCGGGGGGCAGGTGTTGGGCCATTTCGGCGTGGGCCAGGTTGGCGGCGTAATAGAGCACATTGTCATAGAGGACGTTGTAGCGCACCGCCATCAAGTCCATCCAGTTGCCCGCCTCCGGCACCTCCAACAGCCCGCATTCGTTCATGTCTTGATAGTCGAGCCAGGTCACCGCCTTGTCAATGTGCGGCCAGTGGCGGCGCAAAAACTCGGCGTCGCCGGTGAGCTTCCAGTGCAGATACTGACCCAGGATGTACCACAGGTTGCCGTCGACCGCGCCGGCGTTTTCGGTGCTGACATAGCCGGTGTCGGGGTTGACGTTGAGTTGAATCAGCCCGCGCGGCGACTGGTGGGCGCTCATCGTCTCCAACGAAGCGCGCCCGGCTGCGATCAGCTCCGGGTCGCCGATGGCGACGCTGCCCAGGAAGGCGACGATGCTGTCTCTGGCCCAGACCTGTGGATAGCCCGCAGCCAGCGCCGAGGCGCGAAAGCCATGGGGCGTGACACACTGTTTGATGATCTGGTGGGCGCGATGGCGCGCTTCCGTCAGGATGGCGCGGGTTTTCATAGGTCTATCATAGCACCAGGGCGAACGAGTGGCAAAGGGAAGGAAGATAGGCAGCAGGCAGTGGAGGCAGTGGACTTATTCTCTTTCGATGACAACGCGTTGGCCGGGTTGGAGATCGAGGAGCACGCTTTGCGCGCCGTCAGGCCAAGTGATCTCTAGCCGGTTGAGCGTAGCTCCCGCAGGCAGGCCAAAGTGGACGCGCCCGGCGTCGCCGGAGAGATAGCCGGAGGCGGCGCGCACATCGCGGTAGAAGGCGCCCGCGCTGGTGTGCAGCGCCAGCCGCGCGCCGATGGCCTGGGTGTTCTGCTGCGCCGGCTGGCGCAGGTCGACTTGCAGGCTGTCGCCGCCGCAGAGACGGTTTTCAAAATACTGCGCCGGAGCGCGCAGGTTGTTGACCACCAGGTCGAGGTCGCCATCTTGGTCAAAATCGGCCAGCGCCAGACCGCGCCCGCTGTACGGCGAGCCAAGCCCCCAATCCGGCCTGGGTTCAAAATGGTCGCGGCGGTTGCGAAAGACTTGGTTCGCCTCGACCAATTCATGGTTGGGCAGATGGGCAAACATGCGCGCTTCGATCATGCCGTTGACCACATAGAGGTCCAGCCGGCCGTCGTTGTCGAGGTCGCCGAACTTGGCCGACCAGCTCCAGCCGGTGGCATCTACGCCCCATGGCTGGGCCTGGTTCGTATAGCCGCCGGAGCCGGTCGCTATCTGGAGGACATTTTCCATGATCTGGATATCGCCTTCCAGGGGATGTTCACCGGCCATGGCGGCCATCAACGGCGCCCAGGCGGCTTCGGTCATGGGGTCGGCGGCGTAGGGCTTCATGTCGGTGGCAAAGAGTTCCGGCTGCCCGTCGTTGTCGAGATCGCCCAGGTCAAAGCTCATGGTGCTGTGCGCGGTAGCGCTGAAGGGGACGGTCGCCTGCCAGCCGCCGTCGCGTTGCAGCCAGGCGCGGTCGGGTTCGGCGAAATCGTTGCCCACCCAGATGTCGATGGCCCCGTCCTGGTCGAGGTCATAGAGGGCGAGGGCGTTGGCGTGCGCGACGGTCGCTAGTGTGGCGCTGAGGGTGAAGCGCCCCTGGTCTTGCGTATAGACATGGACTCCGCCGCCGCCGCTCATCAGATAGCTGTTGCCCAGGTCGGTGAGCAGACCGGCGTCATAGCTGGCGGTCACCAGGTCGAGATCGCCGTCGCCGTCGAGGTCGCCCCAGTTGAGCGCCGTGGCCGGGCGGCTGACGCCGGGCAACAGGCGGCGCTCGAACTGTTCATCTCCCAGATTGCGAAAGTAATTGGTCGCGCCGGTGCTGCGTGTCAGGACGATGTCGAGCCGGTGATCGCCATCCACATCCACCGATGTGACGGCGCGGGTATGGCCTTCGCCAAAGGGCTGTTTGCGAAACTGTGGCGCACCGTTATTCGAAAAGCCGCCGTTCCAAAAGATGGTGTCTTGCCCTTCATAGGCGCCCAGCACCAGGTCGATGTCGCCGTCGCCGTCGAGGTCGCCCGCGGCCAGCCCGGAGCCGTTGGCCTCAAACATCTCGATCAGGCCGTCGGCGGTGCGCGTCTGGTGGTCGAGCACATAGGGCACAAAGCGATCTTCACAGAGCGCGGTGGGCGCGTGCAAGGCGGCGCGGCTGCTGATCACGGCGTCTACGCCAGCGGCCTCTGCGGCAATGGCATCTGTCGCAATGGCATCTGCGGCGGCGGCAGGCCACGCCGTCGACAGCGCGGTGAGCAGCGCTAGGAGCAGCGCCGGCAGACGGCGCAGGGCGTTGGTTGAAGTGATACAGGCCAGCTGAATCAAGCGGTGGTCTTTCATTGGGTAGTTTGAACATATGGCAAAACGGTGCGCCTGTATTTGTACCATGGGGCGCAGTCGGTTGTAAACTGGCGGTGCGAAGCGGAAAAGGCTATGTTGTCTATTGCCGTTGTCTATCGCCGTTGTCTATCGCCGATTTGTTGTCTATCCGGGGCGATGTGCCTATAATAGCCTGTCGCTGTGTACAAGACCAGAGGGCAGCGCCTGTCTCCCCGACAGATGGGCGGATGGGTGTATGGGCGCTGCCGGGTAGATTGGAATCAACCGCTTATGGCAAAACTAGTCATTGTCGAGTCGCCGACCAAGGCCAGGACGATCCGCGGCTTTCTGCCTGCGGGCTATCATGTCGAGGCCAGCATGGGCCATGTGCGCGACCTGCCCGCCTCGGCCGGCGAAGTGCCCAGCCAGTATAAGGGCGAGAACTGGTCGCGGCTGGGGGTCAATGTCGAAAAGGATTTTGACCCGCTCTATGTCGTGCCCGCCGGCAAAAAGAAGGTAGTGGCAAAGCTCAAGGAAGAGTTGAAAAAGGCCGACACCTTGATCCTTGCTACCGACGAGGACCGCGAAGGTGAGAGCATCGGCTGGCATCTGAGCGAGGTGCTCAAGCCCAAGGTGCCTGTGCGCCGCATGGTCTTTCACGAGATCACGCGCGAGGCGATCTTGAACGCGCTCGACGACACGCGTGAGATCGACCAGAACTTGGTGCGCGCCCAAGAGACGCGGCGCATCTTGGACCGGCTGGTCGGCTATACGGTGTCGCCGCTGCTCTGGAAGAAGATCGCGCCCAAGCTGTCGGCGGGGCGTGTGCAGAGCGTGGCCGTGCGGCTGTTGGTGCAGCGTGAACGCGAGCGCCGCGCCTTCCGCGCCGGGACCTATTGGGATCTGCGCGCGCTGTTGAACAAACGGCCCGACCAAACGGCCCACCGCTTTGAGGCGCAATTGATCGCAGTAGGCGGTGTGCGTGTGGCGACCGGCCGCGACTTTGACGAGCATACCGGCCGGCTCGCGGGCGGCAAAAACGCCAAAGAGGTGTTGCTGCTCGACCAGACACAGGCCGAGGCGCTGGCCGAACGGCTGCTGCAGGGGCTGTGGCGGGTCAGCGCACTGGAGGAGAAGGAGTCGACGCGCTCGCCCGCGCCGCCCTTCACCACCAGCACGCTACAGCAAGAGGCCAACCGCAAGCTGGGCATGAGCGCCAAAGAGACGATGCGCGTGGCGCAGACGCTCTATGAAAACGGCCATATCACCTATATGCGCACCGACTCGGTACATCTGAGCGACCAGGCGATCTCCGCCGCGCGACGTCGCATTGTCGAGCTGTACGGCCAGGACTATCTGACTGCCCATCCGCGCCATTACAAGACGCAGTCGAAGAGCGCGCAGGAGGCGCATGAGGCGATCCGTCCGGCGGGCGACCGCATGCTGCCGGTAGATCAACTGCCCTTGGCGGGCCAGGAAGCGCGGCTCTATGATTTGATCTGGAAGCGCACGGTGGCGACGCAGATGGCAAACGCCCGGCTGCGCTTTACCACGGCGACGATTGAGGTCGAGGATGCCGTCTTCCGCGCTGGCGGGCGCACGGTGCTGTTTGCGGGCTTTTTCCGCGCCTATGTCGAAGGATCGGATGACCCCGAAGCGGCGCTGGAGAGCCAGGACTCGCCGCTGCCGCCGCTTGTCATCGACGAGGTGGTCGACTGCCGCGACCTACAGGCGATGGGCCATGAGACCAAGCCGCCGGCGCGCTATACTGAGGCGACGCTGGTCAAGGCGTTGGAGGCAGAGGGCATTGGCCGGCCCAGCACCTATGCCACGATCATCGACACGATCCAAGAGCGCGGCTATGTCTTTAAGCAGCGCCGCGAACTGGTGCCGACCTTCACTGCCTTTGCCGTGACCAAGCTGATGGAAGACCACTTTGAGGACTTGGTGGATCTCAAGTTCACCGCCACGATCGAGCAGGAGTTGGACGAGATCGCGGCGGGCGAGGCGAACTGGCTGCATTATCTGCGCGACTTTTTCTTGGGCGAAGCAGGGCTGGAGAACCAGGTACGCAACAAGGAAGCGGCGATTGACCCGCGCGTGGTCAGCGCCGTGGACCTGGAAGGACTCGAGGCCGAGGTGCGTATCGGCCAGTTCGGGCCCTATGTGGCGCGCGAGCAGGACGGCGACCGCCTGACCGCCGGGCTGCCGCCCGATCTGCCGCCTGCCGACCTGACCGAGGAGATGGTGCTGCAGATTTTGGGCCAGAAGAGCGACGGCCCTCAGCGTTTGGGTGAAGACCCGGCGACCGGCCAGCCGGTGCTGCTCAAGGTCGGCCCCTATGGCCCCTATGTGCAGTTGGGCGAGAACGGCGAGACGCGCACCAAGCCCAAGCGGGCCAGCCTGCTCAAAGGTATGACGCCCGGCGAGGTGACGCTGGAGTTGGCGCTGCGGCTGCTCAGCCTGCCGCGCACGTTGGGCGAGCACCCAGATACGGGCAAAGCGGTGCAGGCAGGGGTAGGCCGTTTTGGGCCATACATTGTGCATGATGGCCGTTTTGTCAGCCTCAAAGGCCAGGATGATGTGCTGGAGATCGATCTGGAGCGCGCCCTGGAACTGCTGGCCGCCAGCCCCGAACGCCGCGGGCGCGGCAGCAGCCGCGGCGTGCTGCGCGAACTGGGCGAGCATCCCGCCGGCGGGCCGGTGCAGGTGTTGACCGGGCGCTATGGCCCCTATGTCAAACACGGCGAGGTCAACGCCACGCTGCCCAAAGGGAGCACGCCGGAGGGCGTGACGCTGGACGAGGCCGTAGCACTGTTGGCGGCCAAGGCGGCATCCGGCGCAGGGGCCAAGCCGAGCGCGCGCAAAAAGACGGCCGCGGCTAAGACGACCAAGAAGACGCCTGCCAAGAAAACGACGAAGGCGACGAAGAAGGCTGCGCCGAAGAAGAGCGCTACAAACTCTTGATCATAAGCAGCAGATGCCATACGGTGCGGATGACGTCCATGATCAGGGTGGCGATCTGTTGTACGCAGGGGGTCTGCAGACCCCCTGCGCAAACGGCCTCCCTAGAAACCTGGGGAGGCCGCTGTTTTTTGGTTAGATTTGGGCGAGGGCTTGGGAGAGGTCGGCCAGAAGGTCGGCGGTTTCTTCAATGCCGATGCAGAGCCGCACCAACTGGTCGCTGATGCCCAAAGCGTCACGCTCTTCTTGCGGCAGGTCGGCGTAGCCCATCAACGCCAGCGGGCTAATCAGGCTTTCCACGCCGCCCAAGCTGGGGCCGACCGTGGGGATGCGCAGCGCGTCGATGAACTGATAGGTCTGCTCGCGGTCGCCGTCGATCTCAAACGTGACCACGCCGCTGAAGCCCGCCATGTTCGCCGTCGCCACGCTGTGGTCCGGGTGGCTGGCAAGGCCGGGATACCAGACGCGGCGCACCTTGGGGTGATCTTCGAGAAAGCGCGCCACCGCCAGCCCGTTGGCGTTGTGGCGTTCCATGCGCAGCCCTAAGGTCTTGAGGCCGCGCAGGATCAGGTAGGCGGCATGGGGGTCGACGATGCAGCCCAACATGCCCTGCGCCTGGCGCAGCGGCGTCATCATCTCATAGCTGCCCACCACAGCCCCGGCCATGACGTCGTTATGGCCGGCCAAATACTTGGTCACGCTGTGGATCACCACGTCCACGCCAAGGTCCAGCGCGCGCAGGTTGAACGGGGTGGCAAAGGTCGTGTCGACCACCGTCTTCAACTGGTGGCGGCGGGCGATGTCCACTAGCCGCGGGTAGTCGAGGCAGCGCATAAAGGGGTTGGTGGGCGACTCGGCGTAGATCAGCTTGGTGTTGGGGCGGATGGCCGCTTCCAGCGCGGCATAGTCGCCGCAGGGGACGGTGGTGCATTCGACGCCATAGCGTTTGAGCACCTTTTCGCAAAAGGTCAGCGTGGCGTGATAGCACTGGTCGGCCAGGATCATATGGTCGCCGCTGGCGAGCATGAGCAGCAGCGTGGCGGTGACCGCGGCCATACCGCTGCTCACCAGCATGGCCTCCTGCGCGCCTTCGAGCGCGGCCAGCTTGGCCTCGACGGCGCGCACCGTGGGGTTGCCATAACGGCCGTACTCTTCGCGCTCCGGCTCTTCCCAGAACATGCGCTCTTCATAATAGCCGGCCAGCGCCGCGGTATCGTCAAACGTGTAGACCGCCGTCTGCACAATCGGCACGGTCAGGCTATCATGGGCGCGGAACCGGCGTTCCCCGGCATGGACCGACTCGGTAGAGCTGGGCAGCGACGACCGCGCCTGGGCCTCTGGAGCGGCTTGGCCGTTGCGCGGCTGCCGGCCGGCGCGTGCATTGGAAGACTGGCTCGACATAGCTTCTCCTCACATGGGCGATCCATGGGCGATGCGCGGGCCGTCTGGCGCTGAGCGTCGACTGCTGCCGGGTGTAGTTCCGCCCAAGTGTGGGCAAGCATATCACCCGCCCGGTGATCTGCAAAATTGCCGGTGAAATTGGTAGAAAAAAGGCAAAGCCGAGAGCGGGAACACTGAGAGCGGCAGGCCGCGGCCCAGGGCGCGACCAGGCAAGACGTGTGCTTGCCCACAGATTTATGCCGTTTCTTCAGCCTAATATGCTATAATCGGCTATTGCGGCTGGAGGACTGCGTTGCGCCCTCGACGGGTCTTCCGGCGCCTTGCAGATCAAGGGCTTGTCATGACTCACTTGCCAATCTGATACGGTAGCCCGGATGGGGTGCTGCCGTATTCTTTGCGCGGGGAGCGGCCATGTGACCGCGTGTGGCCGCATGTCACCGTACGCCACCGTATGTCACCTCAGGAAGGATGTATTCTATGTCGACCTCAATCCAGGCGGATCGACCGTCTTCACAGGCGGCAACTACGCTCGAAGCGGCTACCCTTTCCAACGAGCAGCTTACCCGTATGTACCGCTCGATGTACTTGATCCGGCGGGTGGAAGAGTCGCTGCTTGAGCTGGCCGAGTCGGGGAAGATCGGCGGCGCGATGCATACCGCCATCGGCCACGAAGGCAACGCCGTCGGCATGGCTGCGGCGCTGCACCCCGACGATTATCTCACCTGCACCTATCGCGGCCACCACCATTCGTTGGCACGCGGCATGGACCCCAAGCGCGCCATTGCCGAGGTGCTGGGGCGGGCCGACGGCTTTGCCAAGGGCAAGGGCGGCTCGATGCACTTTATCGACCCCGAACTGGGGCTGATGGGCGCCAACGGCATCGTGGGCGCGCAGGTTCCTCACGCCGCGGGCATGGCGCTGGCGGCCAAGATCAAGGGGCAGGAGCGCATCGCCATCACCTTCTTTGGCGACGGGGCTTTCTTTCAGGGCGTCATGCATGAGACCATGAACATGGCCTCCAAGTGGAAACTGCCCCTGATCTTTTATTGCGAAAACAACCGCTATTCGGAGATGACCCCGATTGCCCGCACATCGTCGGTGCAGGAGATCTACAAGTTCGCGCAATCCTATGGCATGGCGAGCGTGCAGATCGACGGCAACGACGTAGAGGTCGTTCACCAGGCCGTGAGCGAGGCCGCGGCGCGCGCCCGCGCCGGCGAAGGCCCTACCTTTATCGAGGGAATCACCTACCGGCTTGCCGGCCATATGGCGGGCGACCTGGAAACCTATCGCAGCAGCGAGGAGATCGACGCCCAGCGCGAGCATGAACCGCTGGTGGTGCTGCACAAGAAGCTTATGGATCGTGGCGTTAAGGAAAAAGAACTGGAAAAGATCCGCAACGAAGTGGATGCCGAGGTGGCCAAAGCGGTGGAATTTGCCCAAAACAGCCCCTGGCCCGACCCGGCTGAGGCGTATACGGACGTCTACGCGGTCTAGTATCCGGTCTAGGGCTGCTGCACTATTACTCGTGGAAGAGGAACCGCAATGCGAAAGACAACCTATATTCAGGCAGTCAACGAGGCCATCAAAGAGGAGATGCGGCGCGACGAAAATGTCTTTTTGATCGGCGAAGACATCGGCCACTATGGGGGCCTGTTCCGCGTCACACGCAACCTGCTGGATGAATTCGGCGAAAAACGGGTCATCGACACCCCGATCAGCGAGCAGGGCTTTATGGGGATGGCGACCGGCGCGGCCATGGTGGGCATGCGCCCCATCGTCGAGTTGATGTATATGGATTTCTTCTTGGTCTGCGCCGACCAGATTTTTAACCAGGCGGCCAAGATGCATTACATGACCGGCGGGCTGGTCAAGGTTCCGCTGGTGATCCGCGGCCAGCATGGCGGCGGCAAACGCTATGGCTCGCAGCACAGCCAGTGTGTCGAAAGCTCCTTTGCCCAGTTCCCCGGCATCAAGGTGGTGGCCGCGGCTACGCCCTATGATGCCAAGGGACTGCTGGTTTCGGCGATCCGCGACGATAACCCGGTGCTTTTCTTGGAGCACAAGATGCTTTATTTTACGCGCGGCGATATGCCCGACGCCGGCGAGGAAGTCATTGTGCCGTTCGGCAAGGCCGACGTCAAGCGCAAGGGCAAAGACCTGACGCTCGTCACCTTTAGCTACTGTCTGCTGCAGGCGCTGGAGGCCGCCGAGGAACTGGCCGCCGAGCAGGGGCTGGATATCGAGGTAGTCGACCTGCGCAGCATCGTGCCGCTGGATACGGAAACCATCTACGCCTCAGTCGCCAAGACGGGCCGGCTGTTGGCCGTGCATGAATCGCAGTCCAACTGCGGGATCGGGGCCGAGGTGGTGGCGCGCATCTATGAGGAAGCGCCGCATCTGCTGCAAGCCCCGGCGCGGCGGCTGGGCATGGCCCCAGTCTCGATTCCGGTGTCGCAGAAGTTGGAAGAGGAAGTTTTGCCCTGGAAGAAGAACATCAAAGCCGCCGTGCTCGATATGATGCTGCGGCCTGTGGCGGCCTGAATGTCGCCTGCCCTCCGCAGGGGGTCTGCAGGGGGTCTCCACCCAGCGATTAGTTGAAGCGAGGAATTTGCTCATGGCGACACAAGTCAAGCTGCCCGATCTGGGAGAAGGCGTGCTCGACGCCACGATCAGCCGCTGGCTCGTCAAAGAAGGGGACAGCGTCAACCAAGGCGATGTGCTCCTCGAAGTGGCGACTGATAAGGTCGACACCGAGGTGCCGGCCCCGGCCGGCGGCACACTGCTCAAGATCAATCATCGGGAGGGCGATCTGGTCGATGCGAACAGCGTGCTGGCCGTGATCGGCGCGGCAGGCGAGGAAGCGGCTGAGGCTCCCACAGAGGGGGCTGCCGAGGCCGAACAGCCCGCGCCCGCTCAGACCAAGGCCGCCCCGGCGCAAGCAGAGCAGCCGCAAGATACCGCCGAGACGCCGGCGGGCCGGCAGCCGCAGGCGGACGGCGCGGCGGTGAAAGCATCGCCCGTAGCCAAGCGCGTGGCGGCTGACAAAGGGGTCGAACTGGAGTCGGTGCCGGGGACCGGGCCGGGCGGGCGCATCACCAAAGAGGATGTGTTGGCCTCTGCCGACGGCGGCAAGGCGAAGGGCGGCGCGGTCAAGCCGCTGCCCGGCGACCTGGCTGATGTGCCTGCGCTCAGCGTGACGCGCTTGGCCGCGCTCTACAACCTGAACCTAGATGAGATCGCAGGGGATCGCCCGTTGAGCGCCTTGACCCGCTACGACGTGATGAGCGCGGCCGCCGGCCGCGCCGAGGGCGAGCCGGTGACGGTCGAACCCAAGTTTATGCCGCCGCGCGCTCAGCCCGACCAGCCCCAGGCCGCGCTTGCCCAGGCCGCGCCGGCTGCGGCGGAGGCGGCCCCTGCCCAAGCGCAGCCCGCTGCACAACCCAAACCCGCCGCGGCCCCTCAGCCTCAGCCCGCGGCAGGCGAGGAGATGGTCAAACATTCGCGCATGCGCCAGGCCGTGGCGCGCACGACGACGCAGAGCGCCTTCAGCGTGCCACATGTCACCACCATGTGGGATGTCAACGTGAGCGCTATTTTGGCGCACCGTAAGGCGCACAAGGACGAGTTCGCGGCGCAGGGGGTCAACCTAACGATCACCGCCTATTTCATCCAGGCGATCCTGGCGGGGCTGAAGGCTGTCCCCGCGGCCAACGCCACCTGGACCGACGAGGGCGTGATCATCAAGCGCTATTACAATGTTGGGATGGCGGTGGCGCTACCGGTGGATAAAAACGGTATGGGCGGGCTGATCGTGCCGGTGATCAAGCATGCCGGCGATCTGAACCTGCTCGGCACGGCGCGCGCCGTCAACGAACTGGCCGAGCGGGCGCGCAAGAACCAGTTGCGCCAAGAGGATCTGCAGGACGGCACCTTTACGCTGACCAACTACGGCACGTCGGGCAGCCGCTTCCAGACACCGATCATCGTGCAGCCGCAGGTAGGCATCTTGGGCGTGGGCGCGATCGAGAAGCGCGCCGTGGTGGTGAGCCAGGGGCGCCCGTTGGAAGCCAACACCGGCGACTATCTGGCCTTCTTGCCGATGACGACGCTGGGCTTTAGCTATGACCATCGCGTGCTGGACGGCGCGACGGCGGATGCCTTCTGCGCCGCGGTCAAAGACGCGCTGGAGAACTGGCCTCAATAGGATGGCCGTGCCGCCTCTGGCGGCTGTGCCAAAAGGCAGTGGGACGTACGGACTATTATATCGTGTCCGTACGTCCCACTTGTCTATGCCGTGCGGTGCAGCAGGCCGTCGGCCAAGGCCCACAGCGGGGATTCGACGGCGCGTGCGCCCAGCGCGCTGGTCAGGGCGCTGAGGGCAAGGGTGTGCTGCATCTGAACCTGCGCCTCGGCGAAGCGCCGCGCCCCAGCCTGCTCCAGCAGCGCCATTACCTGCGGCAGTTGGTCTTCGTCGAGCAAGCCGGCAAAGAGGCGCTGCACTTCCTCGCCCACCTTCTCATGGTTGAGCGCGTAGAGCAGCGGCAGGCTTTTTTTGCGGCGTAAAATGTCGTTGCCCGCAGCCTTGCCGGTGACATTCGGGTCGCCCCAGATCCCCAAAATGTCGTCCTGAATCTGAAACGCCATCCCCACCGCTTGGCCGAACTGGAGCAGGTCGGTCTGCTGCGCTCCGGATGCGCCGCCGAGCAGCGCGCCGATGGCTGTGCATGCGCCGACCAGCGCCGCGGTCTTGCCCTGGATCATGCGCAGATATTCGTCGACGCGCACCTGGCTGCGCAGCTCAAAGCTCATGTCGAGGTATTGGCCTTCGGTGAGCGCCACGCAGGTCTGCGTGAAGTGGTCAAGCGCGGCCAGGGCCACCCTGGGCTTGACCCCGCGCGCCGTCAGCCGCTGCAGGGCGGCATAGGCCAGGGCGAACATCCCGTCGCCCACGTTGATGGCGAGCGGCACGCCCCAGATGCGCCAGACCGTGGGCCGGTGACGGCGCATCTCGTCGCCGTCCTCCACGTCGTCGTGGATCAGCGAGAAGTTATGCAGCAGTTCGATCCCCGCCGCCGCGGGCAGGGCGCGGTCGGGGTCGCCCCCCACTTCGGCGCAGGTCAGCAGGCAGAACATGGGGCGCAGCCGTTTGCCTGCGGGGTAGTTTTCGGCGCGAAACTGGGTGTCGGCCCAACCCAGATGATAGCGCATCATGCCATAGTGCGCCGCCACCGGGTCATCGCCCACGGCCAGGACAGCGCGCATCTCGGCCTCGACGCGCGGCAACCACACGCCGATAAAGCCGCTGAGTTCCCCGTTAGACATGCGAGTCTCCTGTGTGTGGGTTGCTCGGGTATGGCTCCCGTGTATGGACCAGAACGCCGGGCCGGCGCAGCGCGGCCAGGTTGGCCGCGCCGCTGCAGAACATGGCGATGCGCAGCTCCGCCTCCAGAATCTCCATCTCTTCGGCCACGGCTTCGACCGACTCCACGGCGCGTTTGAGAAAAGGCGACGCCAGCCCCACCAGGTCGGCGCCCAAGGCCGCGCACTTGGCAATCTCCTGCCCGCTGCGGATGCCGCCGCTGGCGAACAGATGCACATGGCCGCGGCCCACCTCGTCACGCATCCTGCGGACGGCCTGTAGCGAGTCTGCGGTAGGGATGCCCCAATCGGCAAACGCGGCTGCCAAGCGCCGCAGCCGCGGCGTAGCCGCGCGGTGCATCTCGACCTGGCTCCATGATGTGCCGCCGGCGCCGGCCACGTCGATGGCGCTGATGCCGGCGTCGAGCAGACGGCGCGCCGTCTGTGCGCTGATACCCCAACCGACCTCTTTGGCGACCACCGGCACAGACAGCCCACGGCAGACCTGTTCGATCTTCCCCAGCAGCCCGCGCCAGTTGGTATCCCCCTCGGCCTGTACCACCTCCTGCAGGGGATTGAGGTGGAGGATAAGCGCGTCGGCCTCGATCATCTCCACGGCGCGGCGGCAGTCGTCCACAGTGTAGCCATAGTTGAGCTGTACCGCGCCCAAGTTGGCAAAGAGCAGGATATCGGGCGCGACGTCGCGCACGCGGAAAGTGGCTGCCGCCCCGTTTCGTTCCAGCCCGGCGCGCTGGCTGCCCAGCCCCATCGCCAGCTTGCGCACTTGAGCCGCTTCGGCCAGCGTGCGGTTGATGGTCTGGGCCTGGGGCGTGCCGCCGGTCATCGAACTGACCAGGATGGGGGCGGCCACCCACTTCTTAAATACATACACGCGCGTGTTCACCTCGGCCAGGTCCAGTTCGGGCAGCGCCTGATGGACAAAGCGATAGGCTTCCAGCCCGGTGGTCAGACCGGGGAACTGGACATCTTCTTCTAGGTTGATGCGAATGTGGTCGGCTTTGCGCTGGTCGATGGTCAAGAAAGCGGCCTTTCCGCAACTGGTGGGCAGATTGGCCGTTTCCAAACGACCTCTGCGCCGTCATAGGACAATGATACCGCAGGTTGGACAAAGGGCAACCACGTTGAACCCAACAGAAAGCTGAACCGAGCGAAACCCGGGCGAAAGACGTCGAAATTCGTCAACTTGGGCGTACTGTTTGGCGCACAGTCCCGTCATCAAGAGGGGGCGAGAACGAAAGTGTAAATTTCGTTCCAGAATCGCCAATCTCGGCGTATCGAATCGCTCACCGTCACGTCATGGATAGCATGACACGCCTCTACACAGCAGCGTAACGCATAGATGCCGGAACGATCCATGACCGCTCATCCGAGTTGGCCGGGCCGGCGCAGCAGCGTACACGAGGTGTAGGGCAAGGGGGTAGGTAGGTTAGAACGGCGCAAAACCGGCCTGCTTATCTGCGCAGCTTAACAACTGAAGAGGTGAGGTCTGGTTATGCGATTCGTTGCATGACAAAAAACGGGGGTAAGGGTGCGATGTAATGAAAACTGGACTTCAAACGGGCAAGGTATCGCGGGACACTGTATCGGTATTTGCTCATGTTTTTGTGGAAATTCTTGGTCTATCTCTTTCACTAGGGTCTAGGAAAGGAGAAATCTATGTTCCCAACCCAGTCTAAGGCGAACCGGTTGGCCCGCTTGTGGCTCCTGCCGGCTTTTGCCTTGGTCATGTTGTTGCTGGCCTATGTGGTCTTCGCCTATTCTTCGGCGGAAGCCCAGACCGTGCCAGTGCCGCCCGCCGCGGCAGCGCCTCCTGGCGACTATTGTGTCGAGGGGATTGTGATCAACTGGGAAGAGAATCCTCTTTCCGGTTGGACGATTACCCTCACCAATGACATCAGCCCTACGCAGGTGCTGACGGCAGTTTCGGCATCTAAACCGACCGACGATGACAACGGCGACGGAGAGGATGACGAACTCCAGAAGGGTGAGTTCGAGTTCAAGAAGGCAGACGGCGTGATCCAACTGCCTGGCACCTACACCGCCACCATCGAGAGCCGGGAAGGCTGGGAGGGCGTGACGCCCACCGCCATCACCTTCCCCATCAACGTGGGCGAGGACGGTTGTGTGCGTATCCGCTTTAAGATGCGCCGCATCGTTCCGGTGGAAGTCATCAAGTTCGACCGCAACCACGTCGGGCTTGCGGACTGGAAGATCTTGGCGACGCCGGGGCCGGGCAACCTGTTTGCCGAGGAGCAAAAGGAGACGACGAACATCTCCGGTACTGCACTCTTCACGCTGACCCCAGGTTCCTGGATCTTCACCGAGCATCCGCCCAAGACTGATATGGACGAGCCGCGTGAATCTTGGATGCCGGTTGTGCCGCCGAACGGCCGCCAGGAACTCAAGATCGAGGACCGCGACTATCTGACCGCCGAGTTGCCCATCCAGATCATCTTCAAGAACGAGCTGATGGTGGGTTGTATCGTCGTCCAGAAGATCGGTGTCATCCCAGCGCCTGCTCCGGATAATGGCACTGCAGGATTGGTGTCGCCGATTGGCACGTCCAACG
>JADLFO010000155.1 GCA_020845455.1 Caldilineaceae bacterium | reverse complement strand
GCGGGTCCCTAGCTCAATTGGCAGAGCAGCGGCCTTTTAAGCCGCGGGTTCTGGGTTCGAGTCCCAGGGGGCTCACTGCGAGGACTGCTCCGACCACTGGTTGGCAGCGGTTCTTTTTTTCTCGGCCTATCAAACCGGCGACGACCAGACCGTGTAGCCACGGCGACACAGCGACGACATAGCGACGACATAGCGACAATGCGGGAAAAACTCATGCATTACTGGTGGCTCATTCTGCTGTCGGTGGCGACCGGCGTCGCCGGGCAGACGGTGCTGAAGCTCGGGGTCAGCCATCCCGGCGCTTCGGATGCGACCGCGAATCTGTTTTCGTTGATCGCGTTGATCATGCGCTCGCCCCTGGTGTTGTTGGGGCTGCTGCTCTATGGGGTCGGCGCGCTGGCCTGGATCGCAGTGCTGGCCCGGCTGGACTTGAGCATGGCCTACCCCTTCTTGGCGCTCAACTTTGTGCTGGTGACGCTCGTCTCCCGCCTGGTCTTGGGGGAAACCGTGCCCGCCATGCGCTGGATGGGCATCTTGGTGATCGTGTCGGGCATCCTCCTGGTGGCGCGCAGCAATTCCTGACCCTTGGCTTGCCCCTGCCTGTATCCTCGGCCCGTTTAGCGGCCCAACACCTACCCGCCCCCGGCGATGAGCATGATGCCCAGCGCCCCCAAAAAGAACGCGCCCTCGCGCCGGCTCGCCGATCCTCCAGGTTGCCCCTCACGCTGAAGATGGTTGACACTGTGGCATAGAGATCGACGCGGCCCAAGTTGACGCGGTTCGCCCGGGTGAAGGGTGCAGCATTGCGCTTTGCGAGCAAGAGTTGCGCTTTGCGATCAGATGCGCTCTAATTGAGCCATGTTCAGAAATCACACGCCCGATTGTATAGCCTTGCCCACTCAAGATATGGAACTACGGATGGATCAGCGCAATACTGGCGACCCGGCCCACCCCCATCGCGTCCTGGTCGTCGAGGATGAGCCGGCCCTGGCCGATACCTTAGCCTACAGCCTGACGCGCCAGGGCTATGAGATCACGGTCACGATGGATGGCGCCAAGGCATTGGAGATCGCCCGCCGTGACCAGCCCGACCTGGTGGTGTTGGATGTCATGCTCCCCTCACTCGACGGCTTCGAGGTCTGCCGCATTTTGCGCCAAGAGATGAGCATGCCGATCCTGATGCTGACCGCACGCACGGACGAGGTCGACAAAATTGTTGGGCTGGAGGTGGGGGCGGACGACTATTTGA
Organism: Caldilineaceae bacterium; assembly: GCA_020845455.1. Lineage (GTDB taxonomy): Bacteria > Chloroflexota > Anaerolineae > Caldilineales > Caldilineaceae > QEUY01. The sequence goes on along the minus strand of JADLFO010000155.1, from coordinate 2,743 downwards.
CCAAACCCTTCAGCATGCGCGAATTGGTGGCGCGCGTCAAGGCGTTGCTGCGCCGCGTGCGCTTGGTGCGCGAGGAGATGGCCGGCGCCGAGAAGGGCGAGCCGTCCGCACCACTCGCCGGCGAGCAGCTGGTCTTTGACGACCTGGTGATCGACCTGGGCCGCCGTGAGATGTCGTATCAACGGTGCATTTTGCATCTCAAACCCAAAGAGTTTGATCTGCTGGTCTTTCTGGCGCGCAACCGCGGCATGGTGTTGAGCCGCGACCTGATCTTGGAGCGGGTGTGGGGCTGGGACTATGACGGTGGCAGCCGCACGGTGGATGTCCATGTGCGCTGGCTGCGTGAGAAGATCGAGGCCGACTCCTCCGCGCCCACACGCATCGTCACGGTGCGCGGTATCGGCTACCGTTTTGAAGGGTAGATCGACCGCAAAGGGCGCAGAGGACACAAAGAAAAGGCCAGTAAGCATGTGTAGGTGCGGTTAGACAATCCCACCTACGATCTGCGGCAGCTTGGATCAGATCGCCAGACATAGGGCCGTAGTGCTTGAGAGGAGCCTACATGCGGATACTTCGGCCACTCAGCCGGCTGCGCTGGCGTGCGGTCTATGGCGTCTGGCTGGTGTTGCTGGTCATCATGGCGCTGGCGGCGCTCTATCTGGTACTGCGCAGCGAGACCGTTCAGCGTGCGCGCTTTGAACAGTCCCATATCCGCCAAGCCGAGGCCGCCACAGTCGGCGACCGGCTGGTTCAACGTTGGATGGCCGGGCCTGCGGCGCTGCAGCAAGAAGTTCGCTATCTCGCCACCCTGTTGGATGCGCGGGTCACGGCCTTGACCGTGCAGGGGCAGGTGATCGCCGATTCGCAGCCGGGTGCGCCGGCGCAAAGCGAACTGGGGCTTTCCACCGAGGTGCGCGCCGCCCTCACGGGCAGTACCGCTGCCGCCACGCGCCTCGGCCCCGGCGGCCGTGAACACTTCTTTTCGGTGGCGGTTCCGATCAACCGCGCGGGGACGCCGCTGGGCGCCCTGCACTTTGCCTTTCCCCTCCAAGAACTGGAGACGGGCTTGCGCCAGACGCGCAGTATCGTCTTCCTGGTCTGTCTGGGGGTGGCGCTGCTGTCGATCTGGCTGGTGCTTGGCTATGCAGAGGTGGAAGCGCGCGCCCTGCGCCGCATGACGCGGGTGATCGAGCGCATCACCGAGGGCGACCTGGACGCGCGTATCCTATCGCTGGCCTCCGGCGAGCTGGGCGTGCTGGCTAGGGCGCTCAACCGCATGGCCGATAAGCTGCAAATTCAGATGAAAAAGCGCGCCCGCGCTAAGAACCGTCTCGACACGGTGCTGCATGTGATGACCGACGGCGTGCTGATCCTGAACAGGGCCGGCGAGGTCAAGCTGATCAACCCGGCGGCGGCGCGGCTGCTCCACACCACCGAGGCGCGCGCGCTCGACCGTTCCTTTGTGCATGCGGCGCGCGACCATCGCGTGGCCGAGGTCTGGACGCGCTGCCAGGAGAGCGGCGAGGAAGAGACGGCGGCGATCGAGATCAGCCCCACGCAGTTTATGCGCGTGGTGGTGACGCCCTATTTCAAGCGCGCCGGCCGCGGCTATCTGGTGATGATTCAAGATTTGACGCAACTGCGGCGGCTCCAGACTATACGCCAGGACTTTATCAGTAATATATCGCACGAACTGCGCACGCCGCTGGCCTCGCTGCGCGCCTTGGCGGAGACGCTGCGCGACAGCGCCCTGGACGACCCGCCCGCTGCCCACCGTTTTTTGGACCGTATGGAAGTCGAAGTGGACGCGCTGACCCAGATGGTGGAAGAACTGCTCGAACTGTCGCGCATCGAGTCGGGCCAAGTCCCGCTGCGCCTCAACCCGATCTTGCCCAGCGCGGCCATCCTGCCCGCGGTTGAGCGGCTGCGCCCCCAGATCGAACGGGGCCAACAGGCGTTGATTGTCGACGTGCCGCGCGAACTCCCCTTGGTCTTGATCGATGCCGAGCGTATCCAGCAGGTGGTGACCAACTTGCTGCACAACGCCATCAAATTTACCCCGCCAGGCGGCCAGGTGACCGTCTCGGCCCGGCTGGCCCCTAATTTACAAGGGGATATGGTTCAAGTGGTAGTGGAGGATACGGGCATCGGCATTGCGCCCGCGGAACTGACGCGCATCTTCGAACGCTTTTATAAGGCCGACCGCTCGCGCGCCGTAGGCGGGACCGGGCTGGGCCTGGCGATCTCCAAGCATGTGATCCAGGCGCACGGCGGGACAATTTGGGCCGAGAGCGTGGAAGGCGAGGGCAGCCGTTTTTGCTTCACGCTGCCGGTAGCCGAGCCGCTGCCTGGCCTCGATGCGGCGTCCGCTGCCCCTGCAACGCCCGCACCCTTCGCATGAACAAGCCCTTGGCTGGGCGCTGACGTTCCACCGGCGTTAACGGCCCTCTAGCGGGTCGATCACCTGGCCTGATTCCGCTGTGTGGGCATGGTCTTTCAAAGGGTGCATTTCAATTTGGGGGCGCGGCACAAGAGGGCTGCCAACATCCACTCTGCGTCACCAGTGGTGAGAAAATCCTGCCCCAAATTTGAGATACACCCTCTTTCAAAAACCCGCTCCTTTTTCAAAGAAGATTTATGATAAGATTGCATAGGGCGCTAAGAACAACGGCTATCGGCGCATGGACAAGCGGTTCGAGAGCCGTTGGAGAGCGCAGCTCTACGGGAAGCGCCGCCGCACTGC
>JADLFO010000154.1 GCA_020845455.1 Caldilineaceae bacterium | reverse complement strand
GCGCCGCAGTGCGCGGTCAGTAGGCGCCGCGGCCGCGCAGCACGACGCCGATCGTGCGCCACAAGATCTGGATGTCGAGCCAGAGCGAGTAGTTCTGGATGTAATACAGGTCTTGGTCGGTATGCAGATGCATCGGGTTGTCGCTGCGCCCGTTGATCTGCCACCAGCCGGTGATGCCCTGGGGGACGGCAAAGCGTTTGCGCTGCCAGGGTTCATAGGAGGCCACCAGCCAGGGCAGCTCGGGGCGCGGGCCGACCATACTCATGTCGCCTTTGAGCACGTTGATAAACTGGGGCAGTTCGTCGAGGCTGGTGCGCCGGATCCAGCGCCCCACGCGCGTGATGCGCGGGTCGTCCGCCGCCTTGTAAAAGCCGTGGGTCGGGTCGTTTGGGCCGGCGGTCACATGTTGGATCGTGTCGGCGTTGACGACCATGGAACGGAATTTGAGCATGTGAAAACGCCGGCCATTCTCACCCACGCGCTCGCCGGGGTAGAAGATCGGGCCGCCGTCCTCCAGCTTGATGGCGATGGCGATGGCGAGCATGACGGGCCAGGCCAGCAGCAGGGCAAATGACGAGAGCGCGATGTCCATAAGCCGTTTGCCGAAGCGCTGGAAACCGTCGATCGCCGGGTCGCGCAGCCCGATCAGCGGGATGCCGCCCATGCTTTCGATGGTCGCGCCGTGAAAGGCCAGGTCAAAATAGTCGGGCACGACATGCATGCGGATGGGCAGTTCGTGCAGATGTACGACCAGGTTGGCGAATTTGGCGTGGGCACGCAGCGGCAGCGTAAAGACGACCTCGTCGATCTGCTGCGCCTTGACCACGGCGACGGCGTCGTCGAGCGTGCCCAAGACGGGCAGCCCCTGGATCGACTGGCCCCGTTTGGCGGGGTCGTCGTCGATAAAGCCCACCACGTCGAGGCCGGCGCCGCGCTGGTGACGGAGCTGTTCGGTGACTTCACGCCCAACCTTGCCCGCGCCGACCACGGCGATGCGTGTGGCGCCGCCGCCGGCGCGGCGCTGCAGCCGGAACCAGATGCGCAGCGCCACGCGATAGCCGATCAGCCCGGCCAGAGCCAGGAGATAAAAATAGAGAAAGGCCAGGCGCGGCAGGTCGCGCTTGAGCAGATAGAGCAGCCCGGCGAAGCAGAGCGTGGCGACAGTGTGGCCCATCCAGACGCGCTGGAACTCCTCGAACCAGAAGACCACACGGCGCGGGTTATAGACCGAGGCGAAGGTCAGGCTCAACACCCAGATGGCGGCGACCGCCAGGTGCAGCGCCAGGGTGGGCCGGTAGACTACTTCGATCCCCCAGATGGGCAGCAGGTTGTCGCCAAAGGGCAGCACAAAGCGCAGCCGCATGCCGACCCCCAACGCGGCCTGCACGAGGATCAGATCAACCAGAAACAGGAGCACCATATAGTTGGTCGTGAAACGTTTGAACATAGCCTGCCTGCGTTTCGGATTGTGCGCTGCTTGGTTGGTCGCGGACTGACCGGCGGTTGCGCTCGCCGTGCGACCCCGGCTGCATGACGCGGCGACGGCGCGAGCCGGGCTAGGCCTCAACTGGCGCATTTTACCACCAAGCCCGGTGCAGATAGAAATGCGCTGCAGCCGCCTGTCTGTTTTCGCCCTTGATCTCCTGATTCTCCCAGACAGGGCAGGGTGGTTTGGGCGCGCGCTGTGGCTGTGCTAGCATAAACCGATGCATCAGATCCGGCGTGGGGAGCGGGTGTTTTGGCTGGAGATAGGCGTGCTGGCGTGCAGCGCGCCCTTGCTCTATTTCCCCGATCGGTTTCCCGGCTGGGCGCGGCTGTTGGCGCTGGGTCTGTTGGCGGCGGGCTGGGGGCTGCGGCGTTTGGCGTTAGGCCGCTGGCGCGTCTCCACCCCGGCCACCCCGGCGTTGGACCTGCTGCTGCTGCTGCTGCCGCTGGCGCTGTGGGCCGCGCCCGAAGCGCTGCGCCAGCGCTACAGTTGGCCGCGCGCCTCTATCCTGGTCTGGAACTACTGTCTGTTTTGGGCGCTGGTGACGTACGCCGGCCGCTCGCCGCGCCTGTACCGCTGGAGCGCGGCCGGCTTCTTTGCCGCGGCGACCGGGATTGCGCTGCTGGCGCCCTTTGGCATCGAGTGGCTCGACAAATTTGCGGCGCTGCGCTGGGCGGTGGAGCGCTTCCCGCCGCTGCTGGTCGGCGTCTTCCGTGGGGCGGAGAGCGGTTTTCACCCCAACCAGGTGGCGGGGACGCTGCTCTATGCCCTGCCGTTGATGGCAGCGTTGAGCGTGGCCGGGCTGCGGCGGCCTAGGCCGCGCCGGCTGTGGCTGCTGCTGCCGGCGACGGCGCTGGTGGGCGGCGTGCTGGTGTTGACGCAGTCGCGCGCCGCGCTGCTGGGGCTGGCGGTGAGCCTGCTCGTGATGGCGCTGCTCCCCTGGCGTTGGGGACGGGTGACGCTGCTGGCGCTGGGCGTCGGGCTGGCGCTGCTGCTGCCGCACATGCCCGCCGCCTGGCTCGACCTGTTGAGCGACGCACCGACCGTGGCGGCCCTGGGCGGCACGCAGAGCCTGGGATTTCGC
>JADLFO010000153.1 GCA_020845455.1 Caldilineaceae bacterium | reverse complement strand
GTCACGTCCAGCACGCCGGGGCCGGTCACGGTCACAGGGCGTTCCTCGTTGGTAGCCCACTCGACCGCATTCGCCAACAGCTTGCCATGATCCACGCACAGCACCTCCCAGAAACTGCGGTCCACATCCCAGGGGAAATAGACCACCCGGCCTGCGCCCACCTGCCGCACATAGACTTGGGGGATGTCGGTGTGGGGCGTGCGCGGCCAGACCATCTCCATCGGCAGGTCGGGATAGGAGGGGATCAGCGTCAGCGGCGCATACGCCTGCGGCGCGGTCGTCTCCACCAAGATGCGGTTGACGCCGTGGATGATGCGCCCGGTCCCCTCCAGCCCGGCCAAGAGCGGGTGGAAGACCTGGGTGCGCGGGTCGCGCTCGACGGTCAAATAGGCGTTTTGCATCGGCCCCTCGCGCCCGCCCGCCGCGCGCACGCCAAACAGGTCGGCCAGCCCAAAGTCGGGGCGGCGTTGACCCCATTCGTCATAGAGCGAGGTCTCATAGGTCGCCACCAGGCTGCCGCCGCGTGCGACAAACTCGCGCAGCTGTGCGCATTGCGCGTCCGAAAGCGCGGCGATGTTGGGCAGGATCAGGGTGTTGAAGGGGCGCAGATGGTCTTCGTCCAACAGCCCTTCATGCACCATCTCAAAGGGGATGCGCGCCTCGATCAAGGCATGGTAAAAGCCGCGGGCGTGGTCTTCGACCTTGGCCTGCGCCTGCTCGCCGCCATAATAGTTCCAGGTCTGCTGCGAATAGACCATGGCCACATTGGCCAGCGGGCGCTCGTTGCGCAGATAAGGCTCCCAGCCCGCATACCGGGTGTACAGGTCGATCACCGGCTTGAGCCAGCGCGGGTCATAGATCATGCCGCCAAACTTGGTGAACCAGGGGCGCAGCCCGTTGGCCACGCCGTCGGCCACAAAGAGCTGGAACTCGGCCGGGTTCTGCACCGAGTCTTTCCAGCGGTAGCGCTCCTCGACGCCCACGCTGAAGATGCCGCCGATCGGTTTGCGCCCCAGCGTGGCGCGATACTCCTTGCCGTTTTTGCCGTTGGACCAACTCGGCTGCACGCCGTGGCGCGCCTGGCGGTCGGCAAAGAGGATCTCGGCGCGCTCGGCGATACGCTTCATGTCGAGCACCCCCGTGGCGCCGCCGGAATTGGCGATAAAGCGCGCGTGGGGCACGACGGCGCGGATCGCGCGGTCCCACACGTCCCACAGTTCAAAAAGGCGCTCCTGCCACCACGCCACATAGGCGGTGAGCGCCGGGTCGCGGCCCTGGCCGCTGTCGGCGGCCTGGCCGCGCGGCAGGTGAAAGCGCACCGGCGCATCGCCCGAGCGGGGCAGGTCGTAGCCCGTGGCCTGGTTGAAGTTGCGCCGGCAGTGTTCGCAGTAACAGAGGCCATGCCCGGCCCAGCGGTTGGAGAAGATGCCGTCCACCCCATACATCTGCACGATCTCGCGCGTGACCTCGGTCATAAACTCGAAGTTGTAGGGGCCGAGCGCACAGGCGACCCACAGATCAGGGTCGGCCCAGTGGCGCACGGGGTTGCCTGCGGCGTCGCGCAGAATCCAGTCGGGGTGGGCGTCGAAGACATCCTGGTGGACGGCGTGGGGGTCGGTGCGGGCGATGACGTTCATGCCCAGCCGGCGGCAGCCTTCAACCAGTTCGCCAAAGGCGTCGCGTTCGCCCAAAAAGGGGCTGCGGAAGTGCAGCGGGATCCGGGTGGGGTAGAAGGCGACACAGCCGCCGGCGCTCAGACAGGCGGCGTCACAGCGGGCGCGCGCAAAGAAGTCCAGCCAGAAATCGACGTCATACTGCACCGGGTCGTTCTCGACCAGGGTCAGCTGCGCCCAGCGCATGGGCCGGTCAAACCAGTTATCGGCAGGGATGGCAGGGGCGTGCGAACGGGTGGTCTGGGCAGATGCGGCCATGCTAAGCGGCTCCTTGCCGGTCGAGTTGGCTTTGTCATGGCCCTAGTGTGGACGACCGCGCACGACTTGTCAATCCTTAACCCGACGACGGGTGCATTTCACAGCAGGGGCGCGTGCTACTCCCTACCCCGCTCCCCGCCTGCCGCGCCCGGCTGCCCTCGCAGACATGACAAGGGTCGAGCGCGTTGGCAAAACCCGATTTTTCCTTTTTTCGCCGCACAGCGGCGCGGTTTTTTGTGGTAGATTGGAATGGCGACGATCGGGCTGGTCATCCGCCTGCTCTTGCGCTCCACCGGCTTTTTGGGGCGGCTGATCGGCCCGGCGCTGGAGCGCACGATCGTCTTTGCCTTTATCGGGCTGGCATGTCCTCCCCTACTTTGTGGTACCGGTGATCATCCAGCAAGAGATGCTGCCGCTGGAGGCGCTGCGGCGCAGCGCGGCGATCATCCAGAGCACCTGGGGCAGCGATGTGGCGGTCAACGCCGGCGTCTGGCTGATCTTTGCCGCGCCGCTGATCCTGGCGGGGGCGGTCGCCGGCCCGGCGCTGACGTGGGCCACGCTGACGCTCGACGAGTGGGTCGTGACCGGCGTGGCCTATGCGCTGCTCGTCGTGACGCTGCTGTTAAAGATGGCGAGGGTTCTTCGACGTCACCGATCTGGTTGCAGGCGGCATTGGCGCGCTCCAGCGTGGCAAGCAAGGAGGCGTGTTGGTCTGGCGCCGGTTGCAGCTTGACTTTCGCCGTCAATTTCATGCCCTCAGTACAGCATTTTGCCAAACATTTGACAAGCGCGGTTTTGATGAACTGGAAAAACGCGCGCCGGTCAACGCTGCCCAAGCCAAGCGAGATCTGCTTGATCTCTGAAAACAGGTTTGCGCCTTTGCCGTCGTTACCCCTAGACTGTGCGCCAGGCCAGGCGGCTGACACTATCGTAATGTGGGGGAAATTTTGCCGTCTGCAGCCGCGCACTATCGGCCTGTGGGGGTATATCTCATGCCGGGGGCGCGTGCCTGTCATGCCGGTCACGCAGTGGGGCGCAGCGCCGGAGCCTGCCCTGAGCGGCGCCCGGCTCAGTATGACAGCCCGCCCTCAACGTGAAATGCACCTCTGTGGGGGAAGCAAGTATCGTAATCTGGGGGAAGGATCACCCCTGCTGCCAAGAATACAGGGGATCGCACAAGTGGCTCTGCGAAGCCGGCGCGGCGCAGGGCGGCTGGGTTGGCGAGCAGATTTGACCCGTACTTGTAATGAAATGACCCGTACTTGTAATGAAGAGCGACCCGTACTTGTAATGAAGAAAAAGCCGCAAAAGCCCGTACTTGTAATGAAGAAAAGCCCGTACTTGTAATGAAGCGAACAACAGGCGATTTTGGTCAAAATACACTGGAAAATCGGCCAAAAAGCGCGCGCGCTCCAATAAGGTCCAATACTATCCAAGAAAAGGGAGATCCTTTTGTTCTCTGATTTTTGGTTTGCGACTTGGCCGTCGTTGCCCCTAGACTGTACACTAGGCGGCGCGCCGGTCACGCACACGGCGCAGCGCACCCACGCCGCACACACAAAGAGGCAAGCATGAGCAGCCGGGCCCAATCACGCCGCAAGGCAGACACCTCCCCACCGCCGCCGGCGATCCAGGGCCGCGACGAGATGAACCTGGCCGAGTTCCCGATCGGCAGGCTGGGGGTGCGCGACCAACGCGAAACGATCACCTATGAAGGCTGGTTTACCGATAAACAGGGCAGCCGCTACCGCCAAAAGTGGATCGTCAGCGGCTCCAAACAATACGGGCTGCCGCATGAACTGGGAAACCGCATGTTGGTCGCCTTGATTACCTTGGCCGCCGAGCGGCAGACCCAAAAAGTCGCCTTTACCGACTACCAAATGCTGCGCCTCCTGCGTCTCTCCGACGGCCAGGCCAACTACCGCCATTTTGAGCGCAATCTGCTGCAACTGGCCGGGCTGACGATCTACTCCGAGCAGGCCTTTTGGGACAACGAACAGCAGAAGTATCTGACGACCAAACGCGCCTTTCATATCTTCGAAGATGTCTGGCTCTCTTCATGGCGCGACGGGGGCGGCGAAACGAGCGGCGGGCAGGGCTATGTCGTCTTTAACGACGTATTTTGGGGCAACATCCAGTCGGGCTATTTGAAATCGCTCGATCTCGAGCTGTATTTGGGGACGCTCCAAAGCGCCCTGGCCCGGCAGCTCTACCGCTGTTTGGATAAGTTTATGCGCTACCGCACGGTCTTTGAGACCGACCTCTTTGACCTGGCCGGGCGCATCGGCATGCAGCAGTACCGCTACCCCTCGCAGATCAAGGAAAAGCTGCAGCCGGCGATCCGCGATCTGACCGCCAGCGGCTTTTTGGAGCGCGCCACCTTTCGCAAGGTTGGCCCCTACACGCGGGTGCGTTTCGTCAAGGCGGCGGGCGCGGGCGAGCCGCAAGCGGACGCAGCGCAAGAGACCG
>JADLFO010000152.1 GCA_020845455.1 Caldilineaceae bacterium | reverse complement strand
TCTCTGCTCTGGACATTGCGCCCTTTGCGGCTTTGCGGTGAAATCTCTCTATCCTTGCACCAGACGCACACGGTAGTGCAGCAGCATATCGCCGGCGACGACCACAAAGAGGATCACCCCTTGCAGCAGTTGGTCAATGCCCGCCGGCTGGATGGCGTCACCGCCCACCAGCAGCCCGGCAAAGAGATAGGAGACCAGCACAATCGCCAGTGGGTTGAGCTTGGCCAGCCAGGCAACGATGATCGCAGTAAAGCCGTAGCCGGGCGAGAAGCGCTCCTGCAGCCGGTGGACCACGCCCGAAACTTCGCTCATTCCGGCCAGCCCGGCCAGCCCGCCGCTGAGCGCCATGACTAGAATGATATTGCGCGTCAGGTTGATCCCGGCGTAGCGCGCCGCGCGCGGGTTGTCGCCCACGACCGTGACCTCAAAGCCCCAGCGCGTGCGCCGCCAGACAAACCAGAGCGTCACCGCCAGGATCAGCGCCAGGAAGATGCCGAAATGCGCCGTCAGCCCACGGAAGGCGGGCACAGTATCGGCGTAGTCGGTCAGCCGCGGCATCCATGCCGAACGCGGGTATTGCGGCGTCAGCCCAAAGCCGCGCTCGCTCCACGGCCCATAGATAAAATAGTTGTTCCAGAGGATGGCGACATAGTTCAACATCAGCGTGGTGATGATCTCGTTGACGTTGAGCTTGGCCTTGAGAATGCCGGGGATGATCCCCCAGAGCGCGCCGCCGATAAAACCGGCCATGGCCATGGCCGTCAGCATCAGGAATTTGGGCGTATTGGGCGAGAGCCAGAAGAGCGCCACGCCGGTCGCCATAAACGCGCCCAGGAAAAGCTGCCCCTCCGCGCCGATATTCCAGAGGCGCATACGGAAGGCCACCGAGACGCCCAGCCCGGCCAGGATCAGCGGCGTGGCCTTGATCGTCGTATCCGACCAGGCATAGGCTGAGCCAAAGGCCAGTTCGGCCATGGTGCGATAGACAAACCAGGGGTTGGCCCCGGTCATGCGCAGCAGCAGCGCGCCCACCAACAGCGCCGCGCCGATCAAGATCAGGGGGGAGAGGATCGCAAGCCAGAGCGGCTGATGGGTGCGGCGTTCGAGGCGGATGCGGCGCAAGATGGGGGCGGGCGCAGGTGTCGCGGTGCTGGTCATGCGCCGGCCCCGGCCATCATCAGGCCGATCTCCTCCAGGGTGGCGCTGCCGGCGTCGCCTTCGCCCACGATGCGCCCTTCAAAGAGCACGGCGATGCGGTCGGCCAGCGCAAAGATTTCGTCTAGGTCTTCGGAGATGAGCAGAATGGCCGCGCCCTGGTTGCGCTCGTCGATCAGGATGCGGCGCACATTTTCGGTCGCGCCCACGTCCAGCCCACGCGTGGGATAGGCGGCGACGATCAGCAGCGGCTGCTGCGCGATCTCGCGCGCCAGGATCACCTTTTGCAGGTTGCCGCCGCTGAGCAGCCGCGCCGGGGTTTCGGGCGAAGGCGTGGCGATGTTGAAACGGCGGATCAACTCCTCGGCCTGGTCGCGCATGGCGCGCCGGCTGAGAAAAAAACGTCCGCGGCGGCGATAGCTCTTGAGCGCCAGGTTTTCGGCGATCGAGAGATTAGGCGCGCTGCCGGTGGCGCTGCGGTCTTCCGGCACATAGGCAATGCCCGCTTCGATCATCACGATCGGCGGGGCGTTGGTCACGCTGCGGCTGGAGATATGGATGCGCCCGCTCTGCGTGGGCCGCAGCCCGCAGATTGCCTCTGCCAGCTCGCGCTGGCCGTTGCCCGCCACCCCCGCAATCCCCACGATCTCGCCGGAGCGGACACGCAGCGAGAGGCTGCGCAGCGCCAGGATGCCCTTGTCGTTGCGCGCCTCGACATTTTCCAGCGTCAGCCGCACCTCGCCGATCTTGGCGGGAGGTTTCTCGATGCGAAACAGCACCTCGCGGCCCACCATCAGGCCGGCAAGCTGCGGCCTGGTCAAGCCCTCATTGGCGACGGTCGCCACATGCTTGCCGTTGCGCAGCACCGTGATGCGGTCGGCGATCGAAAGCACCTCACCCAGCTTGTGGCTGATGAGGATGATGGTCTTGCCCGCGGCGGTCATCTCGCGCAGCGTGTGGAAAAGCGCCTCGGTCTCCTGCGGGGTCAGCACGGCGGTCGGCTCGTCCAAGATCAGGATTTGCGCCCCGCGATAGAGCAGCTTGATGATCTCGACGCGCTGCTGCTCGCCCACCGAAAGCTGCCAGACCTTGGCGCGCGGGTCTACCGGCAGGCCAAACTCCGCGCCGATGGCCTCTACTTTGCGCTCAATGGCGTCAGTCTGGAGCACAAAGCCGACATCCTGCAGCCCCAGGATCACATTTTCGGCCACGGTCTGCGAGGGGACGAGCATGAAATGCTGGTGAACCATGCCCACACCGGCGCGGATTGCATCGCGCGGTGAATGAAACTCCACCGGGCGGCCATTGACCAGGATCGCGCCGCTGTCGGGGCGGTAGAGACCGCACAGGATGTTCATCAAGGTGGATTTGCCCGCGCCGTTCTCACCCAAGAGGGCGTGGACTTCGCCCGGCTGCGCGCTAAAGCTGACGTCGTCGTTGGCGAGCACGCCCGGAAAACGTTTGGTAATCGAGCGCATTTCAACAGCGGGTGTCGGTTCGGCCATGCAGGATGGTTCCGGCGCAATGCGTGCGGCGCAGTCGTGGCGGCGCGTGTGGCAGGGTGGGTTGCCCCCAAAGCATGCCAGAAGCGCGCCAAAATCGCAAATGCAGGCGGGTTTGCGCCCCCTGTCACAAAGCCCTGATGCACTTTGCAGAGAGGCTAACCGCACGGGCGCATCGCTATAAACCACTATAAACAAAGTGACCGGCACTCGCCGGCGCCGGTCACTTTGTCATCAGGATTGCATCCGCTGCCGGTCTTATTGCTGCGGAATTTCGGCGTCGGGCGAGATGCCCTCGGCCAGCCAGCTCATGCAGATCGTGCAGGCTTCGCGCCCGGTCTGGGCGGCGATGTTCTCGTCCAGCCCTTCGAGATCCGACTGCGTGAGCGAGACGCCTTCGGGGATGATGACCTCGCCCTTGTTGTCGTTGATCGGGCCGGTGAATACGTCGAAGCGGGCCATCTCGCCCGCCAGCATCTGGCCGAGTACCTCGCGCACCTGTGGGATGACCTCTTCAGGCACGCCGGGCGCGGGCTCCTGGCCCTCCATAAAGCCCAACAGCCCCAGCGCGCCGGAGTCCACGTCGAAGTAGATGTCTTCGGGCACAAAGGAGCCGTCGATCATCTGCTGCACCATGTCTACATAGAAGGGGCCCCAGTTCCAGTAGGGCACGGTCAGACAGTGTTCGGGGTCGACGTCACAGGCGTTGCGGCTGTCGTAGCCGACGCCCCAGACGCCGCGCTCGCCCGCCACCTGCACGGGGCCGGTGGTGTCTGCGCCGGTGATCACCACCGTTGCGCCCGACTCGATCAGCGATTCGGCGGCTTGGCGCTCCAGGTTCGGGTCAAACCAGGTGAAGATCCAGCGGATGTCCATCTGGCAGTCGGGGCAGACCTTGCGCATGCCCAAGGAGGCGGCGTTGGCGTGGCGGATCACTTCAGGGATCGGGAACGGCGCAATATAGCCGACCTTGTTGGAGCCGTCGGCCTGGGCGCGTGCGCCTGCGATCATGCCGACCAGATATTTCATGCTCTCCATCGCGCCAAACAGATTGGCGAAATTGGTCTCGTTCTTCTTATAGCCGGAGACATGCACGAAGTAGGTGTCGGGGAATTCCTCGGCCACGGTGGCTGTGGAATCCATAAAGCCGAACGAGGTAGTGAAGATGGCGTTGAAACCGGCGCGCGCCAGGTTGCGCACCACGCGTTCGGCGTCGGTGCCTTCCGGCACGCTTTCCAGATAGGCGGTGTGGACGGCATCGCCGAACTGCTCTTCCAGATACAGGCGGCCCTCGTTGTGGGCATAGCTCCAGCCGCCGTCGCCGATGGGGCCGACATAGACAAAGGCGACGTTGAACTTGCCATCTTCAATGGCGGGGATCTGAATGCTGCCTGTGTCGGCAGCCGGCGCTTGCTCGGCAGGGGCTTCTTCTGCTGCGCCCTGTTCGGCAGGGGGCGGCGCGGCCGTCTCGCCGCCGGTCGCGCCGCCCCCTGCCGGGGCCGCGGCGGTGCAGGCGCTCAAGACCAGGGCCGAGATGAGCAAGAAGGTCAGGATGATCCAGGTCGGTCGCTTATGCATTAGGCTTTCCCTTCGTCACTGGTAGGTGGTGGATTACAGGGAACGGTTACCGGTTTTGGAGTCTGACATCGCTCCAAACAGCCGGCGGAGATGCGGAGAGCGTTCCGCGCACACAGTCAAAATTCGGACAGGTCAAATATCGCAGAGGGCGTCTGCGCACGGTGGGTTGAGTTGTCTGGTATCGAACCGATTGTAGCATAGATTAGGGTCTGGATAAAAGCGAATCCTACTCTTTTACTCTTTGGGCAGCCGGTAGAAGGCAACGGCGTTGTCGTGGAACAGCCGGCGCAGTTCGCTTTCAGAGCAGCCTTGTACCGCCCATTGCAGCGTCTCCACCCAGCGCGGGTACTCGGTCGCCTGGTAGGCGACCGGCCAGTCGCCGCCGTACATCACCCGGTCAAAGCCAAAGCAGTCGATCACAGGATCGATGTAGGGCTTGAGGTCGTCGCGCGTCCAGTGCTGATGATCGGCTTCGGTGACCAGCCCAGAAACCTTGCACCACACGTTAGGAAGCTCGGAAAGCTGCTTGAGTTCGCTCTTCCAGGGTTCAAAGACCTGGCGCTTGATGTCGGGTTTGCCGATGTGATCCAAGATAAAGGAGACGTGGGGGCACTGCCGCACCAGCTTGATCGTGTTCGCCATCTGCAGATGGTTGATGCAGATGTCAAAGCTGAGGCCATGGTCCGCCAGCATTTGCACCCCCCGGACAAAGTCCGGGCGCAGGCAGAATTCGATATCCGGCTCAAACTGGATGATGCGCCGGATGCCCTTGACGAGCGGGTTGGCCGACAAGGTTTCCAGATCGGCGCGCGCCGCATCGCCCTTCTCCAGCGGCGCCCAGGGCACTAGGCCTTGGATGCGGGCATCCTGCGTCTGCGCCAGCATCGTCACCCACTCGGCCTCCTGCGCAAACTGCGCTGGGTCCGCTTCACACTGCAAGAAGACCATCTTCTCTACCTGAACCGGCCCGGTGGCCCGATTGTAGTCCTCCAGCAGATAGGGTCTGTTGAGCAGCGGAATACCGTCCAGCCAGGGGTAGCGCAGATAGTTGGTGTCCCAGAGATGCAGGTGCGTATCGACAATCGGGAACTGAATCATGGTTGTTCCTTTCGAGAGATGGGGCTGTGTCTGCGATTGAATCTAGCCCTGCCGGTATTGGGGGTTAGGCGGTGCCTGCAAAGGATGAAGTATCGCCTAGCCCTTCGCTGCCCAGGCCCATATACCCGCCGTCGACCGCGAGTTCCGTGCTGGTGATAAAGCTGGCATCCTCGCTGCACAGAAAAAGGATGGCGCGGGCCACTTCGCGCGGCTCGCCCAGGCGGCGCAGCATGTGGTAGCGTCCCCAGATTGGCTCCCACTTGGCGCGGTCACCTTCTGCTGCCTTTTGTACCTCCGGCGTCCAGATCCAGCCAGGGCTGACGGCATTGACGCGGATGCCATCGGGCGCAAGGTCCAGCGCTTGGCATTTGGTCAAGGCGACGATTGCGCCTTTGCCGGCGTTGTATGTCCAGCGGTTGGGTTGGGCCACATGGGCCGAGATGCTCGCCATGTTGACAATCGCCGCGCCGCGGGTGGTGCGCATAAACGGGTAGCAGGCTTGCACCATGTTGGCATAGCCGCGTACGTTCACTCCGAGCGACCGTTCCCAGTCGGCCGGCGTCACGTCTAGCCCTTTCGAGATGAAACTGGCGGCATTATTGACCAGGAAGTCGATGCGGCCCCAGCGTTCGCCCACGGCCTGTATTGCCCGCAGGCAAGCATCGGCCTCGGCGACGTTCACTTCGTGGAACTCGACACTTTGCCCCTGAACTTGGGCCGCCCCGGCCATCTGTCGACCCGCCTGGGCGTTAATATCCAAGAGGGCGACCGCAACTCCTGCGGCAGCAAATTCGGCCACGGTGGCCGCGCCGATGCCTGATGCGCCGCCTGTGACCACCGCAACCCGGCCTTTCCAATCCATCTGACTCTCCTTGTGGCTAGCTGGTTTTACAAACCGGTTCAGCCCACCGGTGGGTGTCTGCGCGACGCCGGATTATGGAACTGGTACTTGAACCGGCGCGGCTAGGGCGCTGAAATCCGCGCCGCGATACATGCCCAGCAGCAGTGTAGTACCGGCGGGCAGCGGCGCGGCCGATTTCAGCGTGTGCTCGACCACCAGGCGATCACCCGGCTTCCACAGCGAGGTGGGGTAATAGTCGCCGCCCGGCTGAAAATCGTCCTGCGCCAGCTTGGCCCCGGCGGCGTCGAGCAGTTGCGCCGTAGCCGTATAGTCGTCGCCCACCGCTTCGACCACCTGCCAGACGACGCGCACCCGGATCGCATTGGCGTCGGGCTGCCAATCGTAGCCGACCAGGTGCAGCGGGCCATAGGGTTGCTCGAGTCGATGCGCCGGTTCGGGCGTATGCGGGCCAAGCACCTGCACCAGCGGCGGCGCGGCGGGGGCCAGTTGGTATTTGATCTCCAGCCCCGACATGGGTTTGATCAGATAGACCGGCTGGTCGCCCCCCGCGGCCAGCGCCGTGTCGAGCGTCGCGCCGATGTCGGCAAAGCGTGCGTCGGGTGCGATCAGCGGGAAGAGACCGGTCATGCCCTGGCCGCGCTGCTCTACGTTCTGTAGGTAAAAGAGCGGCACGATCTCGTTGCGGTCGTTGCTGACAAGGATCGCATCTGTGGGGGGCTGTGCGGCCAGAATCGCATCCCACTGCCGGCGTGCGCCGTGGCTCTGCGACTGGTCGATCGCGCCCGCGATCGCGGCGACGTCGCGCAGCGCCCAGAGCAGGAGCAGACCGGCGAGGATGCGGCCTGCCACCGCCAACCCGCCCACCGCAGGCGTGGGCGGCTGCGCGGCTGCGCCATCACCTGGCGCAGCTTCGACGGATGGAGCTTGCTCCTCGGCGATCTCGCGCAGGGCCGCGTCGTCGAGCGCGTTGACCGTGCGCCAGCCGGTGCTCAACCCCAACAGTCCGAACCCCGCCCACAGCGCGCCCACGGCATAGAGCGGGATGTAATAGACCAGGATGTCGCCAATATTGTAGAAGAGGACAAAGACCTGCTGGAGCAGCGCATAGCTGCCGGTCAGCGCCAGCACGGGCCAGGCGCGCTGACGCACCAGCCAGCCGATGCCCAGCGCCATCATCACCAGCCCAACCCAGCTAAAGTGATAGCGCCACAGCCAGCCCGCTTGCGGCAGTTGGCCGAGCGCGCCCGCCAGATCGCGAAAGCCGACCGAGATCGATTGGCCGGTGAGAAAGTGTAAAAACCCCGCCCAGGTGTTGGCGTAGAGGTCGAGCGTGCCGTCGCCCAGCCGCTGGTGGAGCCAAGGCGATGCCTCCGGCCCGGCGCGCAGCGGGATATAGAGATAGAGCAGCAGCGGGGCCAGCAGCAGCGCCGCCGCTGCGACCCAAACGCGCCGCGGCAGGTCGCGCCAGCCTGTGCCCGCCCACGCCAGATAGAGCGCCAGCCCCGGCATCAGCAGCAGCGCCATGCCGTGATGGGTGAGCGCCAGCCCCACGACGCCCGCCAGGATCAGCAGCGGGCGCGCGGCGACCTGCGCCCGCGGCAGCCCCGGCGCGCTGGGGGCCAGACGCTGGGCCGCCAGCAGCACACCCAGCACCAAGACCATGTGCGGCGCGTAGACCTCGGCGATCAGCGCCTGCGACCAGAAGGTGAGGTTGGTTCCCAAAAGCACGGCGCTGTAGACCGCGGCCAGGCGGCGCAGCGCCGGCGGCCCTGCCGTCCAGCGCAGCATGACCAGATAGGTCATGCCCACGGCGGCCGCGGCCAGCGCCGCCGACAGCCCGTTGAGCGCCGCCGCCGGGCTGATCCCCGCGGGCGCCAGGAGCCGCTGCCAGACCCCGCCCGCCAGCAGATAGAAGGGATAGCCGGTGGGGTGGGCCAGCCCAAAGCGCCAGGCGGCAAACTGGAACTCGCCGGGGTCGCCGGGCAGCAGGTCGGGGGCCAGCGTACGCAGATAGAGCGCCAGCGCCACGGCGGCGAGCAGCAGCGCGATCTGACGGTCGTTGTGGTCGGCGAGCGGGAATTTGACCGGTTCGGTCACTTCTTTGATATGATGGTTGTCGAGTACGCTGTCGGTATTCATTTGTTCTGAATGATATGGTACGGACACGAACTATCGTGTCCGTA
>JADLFO010000151.1 GCA_020845455.1 Caldilineaceae bacterium | reverse complement strand
GGCAATGGACTAACAAGTTGGTGAGAATCTGTCGCATCCGCTCCAGCGTAGCCAATTTTTGTTCGATTTCGGCTACCTTTGTCTCGACGCGTTGCATGACTTCACCACAAGCTGTCTCGGTATTGACGCGTAAGTCGAGCAGTTCTGCGATTTCCTTGAGCGAGAAGCCGAGGTCTTGTGCGCGCTTGATAAAGCGGAGACGGGCAACGCTATCTGGCGGGTACTGCCGGTAGCCAGAATCCCGGCGCGGCGGTTCCGGCAGCAGGCCGCGCCGCTCATAGTAGCGAATGGTTTCTACGTTAACGCTTGCTGCCCGTGCGAGTCGACCAATAGTTAAGCCGGTCATAGATTCTTCCTCCACAACCGATAAAAACACAACCAGTATAAACCCTGGATTTAGGTACAGAGTCAAGCCCAATGATCAGGGGGGCTTTACCCACATGGGAACCGGGAGACAGATGAACGGCATCGAAGCATTTGACGAGGTCAAGCGGCTGATCGTGGTCGCGGCTCACCCCGACGACCTGGAATGTATCTGCGGCGGCACGATCGCGCTGCTGGCCGAGCGCGGGGTCGATATCGTCTCGGTCAACTGCACCTTGGGCGACATCGGCACCCAGGAAAGCGGCATCGTGCGGCCCGCGCTGGCGGCCACACGCCTGGCCGAAACCGAAGACGCGGCGCGCATCCTGGGCGTGCGCGCCGTCTATAACCTGGGCCATCACGATGGTGAACTGCTGCCCAGCCTAGACCTGCGCGCCCAGATCGCCCGGCTCTACCGGCTGACCCAGGCCGACACGCTCTTTACCTTTGACCCCTACTGGCCGGGGCAGATCCACCCCGACCATCGCGCCGCGGGCCAGGCCAGCCTCGACGCCTATATGCCCTCCAAGATGCCGCTCTACCGGCCCGAACAACTGGTGGAAAACCATGTCGGGCTGGCGAAGCTGGAGCGCATCGTTCTCTTCTCCACCGACCGCGAGCCGGATATCGTCGTCGACATCGGCGCGGTGCGGGCGCGCAAGATCGACGCCGTGCTGGCGCACAAGAGCCAGTTCCCCAAGGGGGCCGACAATCTCGACTGGCTGGCGGAGTTGGATGCAGAGGCAGGCAAGCCCTATCAACTGGCGGCTGCTGAAACCTTTAAGACGCTTCGGGTGTGGTAGCATCGGGACGGATAGCGGCATGGGCCAACAGGCTGTGCAGCCCATCGGTCACAAAGATGCGCCGCGCCCGCTGCGCCGGGTTCTCGGCGCGGGCCAGCCGCTGATAGATCGGGGCCAGCAGCCGTTCTTCCCCGCGCCCGCGGCGGCGCAGACCCTCCTCCGCCATCTCCACCAGGGCAGCCAAAAAGCTGGGGGCCGGCTGCGGCGCGGCCAGCCCGCGCTCGATCGCCTGGCGCTGATAGACGCGCATCCGCCCCCAATAGCCGTCACCCAACTGCCCCTGGATATAGGCGTCTATCGCCACGCTTGCCTCTACCAGCCCCAGCGCCAGCGCGGCCGCCGCCATCTGCTCGCCCCAGGGCTGCTGGCAGGCAGGCCGAATTTCGAGCGTGCCGTAGGCCACGCGCAGCCGCGCGCTGTTCCAGATGTAGTGCTCATGGAACAAGAAGGCGTCGAAGTCGGGGCCGTGCTCGGCCAGATAGTCGTCGAAACGCTGTGAGCTAGGCACGACCTCGCCGTCGGCGCGGCGGATCAGGTAGGCGCTTTGCGCCGTGGTCGCCACATAATCTTCTAGGCTGGTATAGGGGCGCAGCGGCATGCCGTGCCGGTGTTCATTGGCGTGGATGGCCGCCATGCGCCCCTCGCGGGCGCTGCAATAGGGGCTGAGCCGCGCGCCGTAGACCGGCGAATTGGCGCACAGAGCGATGATCACCGGGGCCATCAGGTTGCCGAAGTTGAGCATATGCACCAGTTCGGCGCGGCCGATATCGACCTGGAGCTGGTCGCTGGCGGTGACGGCATACCACAGCCATTCCTCGCCCATGACGCGGTAGAGGCTCTGATAGCGCTGTTTGGGCGACATGAGGCGCAGCGTAGGCGGGCTGACGGGCTGGATGCCATAGCCGAGCAGTTGATAGCCGTGGCGCGCGGCGGCGTGTACCAGCCGCGCCACTGCCTGCGCCATGATGGCCTCGATCTCCAGCAGCCCGGCGCAGGGACGGGTGTTGACCTCCACCGTGCCCAACCCCACCTCAAGCGCATAGCTGTAGTCTGTACCCTCCAAGCCTACGATCAAATGGCGGCTGCCGCTGTCGAACTTGGGCGTCAGGTCGCCCGCTTGCAGCAGCGTGTCCCACAGACGGCGCACATCGGCGGCGCGGCCCTGGGCATCCACCACCGGATATTCGGCCTCGCGCCCAACCACGCGCGGCGTCGTGACCTGGGCGGGGAAGGCATCGCCAAAGGTCGTGGCCAACTGCACGATCGCAGCGTGGACGGTCTCAGACGGGAGCGGCACGTGCATCGGTCAGCGCAGTTGCCGGACGATGTTGGGCAGATCACGGAAGTGACGGCAGACGGCCTGGGCGCGCGTGGCCGCGCTGCCCCGGTCGACAATACCGGTATAGAGGACGGCGGACATGCCCACCGCCAGCGGGCCGGTCACGTCGTTGCTCTCGCGGTCGCCCACATGCACGAGCGACTGCGGCGGCAGCCCTAGCCCCAGCGCTGCCTGGCGAAAGACCTGGGGAGACGGTTTGGCCGCGCCGATCTCGTCGGAAAAGATAAAATAGCTGAAATAGTGCAGCAGCCCCTGGCGCTGCAGCAGATGGCGCAGCCCGCGGCCCTGGGTGTGGATCGTGTCGGAGATGATGCCCAGTTTATACTCCCCGACCAAGATGTCCAGCGTGTTGTGGATGCCCTCGGCAAAGTCGGGCGGGATGCGGATCTCCATCGTCTCGATCTCGCGCACCAGTTCATCCACCTCGCGCACCAGCCGCGCATATTCGCCCGGCCCAGGCCGCAGCCCCAAATGTGCATAGGCGTCGTGCAGCCGCGCCGTCACGCCGGGGGTATGATGGCCGTTATGCCAGTGGTCGCGAAACTGCGCGTTGGCCGCAGCATAGGCGGCGGCGGCCTGGGCCGGGTCGATGTGCGGGTAGCGGTCGACGATCTTGTCGACAAAAAGCTGCGTGCGCGCCTCGGCCTTGGTCGGCAGCCCCAGCGCGGCGCGTTTTGGCTCGTCGGAATCGTCGACCGCGACCGTATCCCAGAAGTCGAAGGTAATGGCGGCGATCATGGCGCAAATCATAGCACAGCGGCGCACGGGTCAAAAAGGCCGGCGCGGTCTATTCACTCATCCCCGCCAATTTGCCTGCCGCCGATCTCCCATCTACAATAGGCGGGTTCCTATCTCTTCCGACCTGGTTGATTCTGTGGTCAATGACCACAGAATGACTTCTGATCTTTGCGTTCTCTGCGCCCTTTGCGGTTCACTTCCCATGTCTCTACCTCTGACCCTCGACGATCTCCAAGCCTACATCGACCGGCATGACATCCAGGCGCGGCTGATCCGCGACCTCGGCCACACACCCACCGTGCCCGACGCGGCGCGCGCTTTGGACGTAGACGCCGCACAGATCATCAAGACACTGCTTTTTGTGCTGACGCCGGGCGGCCAAACGCCGGCGGGGTCTGCGCGGGCGGAACAGATCCCGCCGGCAGTCGTCGTGATCAGCAACGGCGAGAGCCGCGTCGACAAGCGCGCCCTGGGCCGCCGCTTTGGGCTGAACCCCAAGCGCGTCAAGCTGGCCGACCCGGCCACTGTGCTTGAGTTGTTGGGCTATCCTGCGGGAGGCGTACCGCCCTTCGGCCATCGTCACCGGCTGCCCGTGCTGGTGGATCAAACGGTCGTCGACCTGCGCGAGCGTGACCACATCTTTGGCGGCGGCGGGGATGACCGCACGATGGTGGCGCTGTCGGTCGGGGAGCTGCTGCGCATCCATCAGCCCGAAGTGCTGGCGCTATCAGAAAAATGACCCGCGCTTGGCAAGCGCGGGTCATTTTCATGCTCTGATTTCTCTCTTCTTTGCGCCCTCTGCGGTTTATCTCTCTACTTGGCGACGCGCACCGGGCGATAGGGCAGACCGTCATCGGTCTCTTCGAGGGGCGGCGTCTCGAGCGGGCTAGAAGGCCGCAGCGGGTTGCCGGCAAAGCGCCGCGGCGCGGCGACCTGTTGGCTGGTCCCACAATAGACGCAGATATCCCATTCGTTGCGCGCCAAATTGCCGCAGCTTGGACAGGTATGCTGGAGTTGGTTGTGACACTGGGGACAGTAGACCCAGTTCTCCTTGACCGGCACACCACAGGCGGAACAGGCCGGCGTCTCCTCGATCTCGCGCAGCAGCGCCTCTTCTTCCAGCGCACGGTCATAGACGTCGACCAGGCTTTGCTTGGGCCGGATTAAGATGTAGAGCACCCAACCGACAATGGGAAAGACCAGAACCAACACGCAGGCCAACAGGATCGCCAGCCAATCGCTTGTGCGCGCACGAATATCGTTGAAGGTCCAAATCCCCATTGCGATCCAAAAAGCAAACAGAAACGCCCCCATCGCGGCCACAATAATGCCTACAATGGTGGCGATTGTGTTTACAAGTTCTGCTGACATTACCGGTTCTCCGTCATACACACGCTCCAGATTGCGGGCTGATTATAGCATAAGCCCCCCAAAGCCCAAACACGTTGGGGCTGCTGCAAACGCCGGTCTGTTTGACAGCCCCGCTCCATCTGTGGTACGAATGGCGGGATAATGGGCCAGATGCGCCGGATCAGGTACGCCGGAAGGAGCCGGGGGTGACGGGTCAAAGTCAAAACGAAGCTGAAGCGATCATTGTGCTGCGCGATGTCAATAAGTGGTATGGCAAGTTTCAGGCGCTGCGCAACATCAACCTGACGGTCAAGCCGCGCGAAGTGGTGGTCATCATCGGGCCGTCCGGTTCGGGCAAGTCCACGCTGATCCGCACCATCAACCGGCTGGAAGAGCATCAAAGCGGCGATATCATCGTCGACGGCATCCCGCTGACGCGCAACGTACACAACATCGAAGCCATCCGCATGGAGACCGGCATGGTCTTCCAGCAGTTCAACCTCTTTCCCCATCTCACCGTGCTGCAAAATGTCACGCTGGCCCCGGTGCATGTCCGCAAGCGCAAACGCGCCGAGGCCGAGGCCCAGGCGATGGAGCTTTTAGCCGACATGGGCATCCCCGACCAGGCCAACAAATTTCCGGCGCAGCTTTCCGGCGGCCAGCAGCAGCGCGTCGCCATCGCCCGCGCCCTCGCCATGCAGCCCAAGATCATGCTCTTTGACGAACCGACCTCGGCGCTCGACCCGGAGATGATCAAAGAAGTGCTGGACGCGATGCAGGAACTGGCCGACCGCGGCATGACAATGCTCGTCGTCACGCACGAAATGGGCTTTGCGCGCGAAGTGGCCGACCGCATCGTCTTTATGGACGGCGGCGAGATCGTCGAGATCGGCACGCCGGAACACTTCTTCACTGCGCCCCAGCACGAACGCACCAAAAGCTTCCTCGCCAAGATCCTCTAGACGCAAAGGGCAGAGCAGAGAGGAAATAGGAG
>JADLFO010000150.1 GCA_020845455.1 Caldilineaceae bacterium | reverse complement strand
TGGCTATCACGACCTCTATCTCTATACCGAAGACCAGACCCATTTCTACGCCCAGTTGGGCTGGCAGACCATCGACCGGCGGCGCTATCGGGGCTATCTCATGTCCGTCATGGCGCTGCGCCTGGGTTCAGACATGCCGCCCGCGCCCGCACTTGCCGTCCCCAGTCCACTGCGCCGGCCACACGAAAAGGAGTAAACGCCATGGCCTTGGAAACCGCCTTCACCATGGACACCTCAAGCATCAAGTTTGGCCCCGGCATCACGCGCGAGATCGGCGCGGATATGGCCGCGCTCGGCGCACGCCGCGTCCTGGTCGTCACCGACCCAAACCTCTCGGCGGGTGAGACGGTGGCGATCACGCTCGACGCGCTGCGCCGCGAAGGCATCGACGCCGTGCTCTATGACCAGGTGCGCGTCGAACCAAGCGACGCCTCCTTCAAACACGCCATCCGCTTTGCCGTTGAGGGCAACTTCGACGGCTATGTGGCAGTGGGCGGCGGTTCGAGCATGGACACGGCCAAAGCCGCCAACCTCTATGCCACCTATCCCGCCGATTTCCTGGCCTATGTCAACGCGCCGATCGGCGAAGGCCGGCCCGTCCCCGGCCGCCTCAAACCGATGATCGCCATCCCCACCACCGCGGGCACAGGCAGCGAGACGACAGGCACCGCGATCTTTGACTTCGAGGAGATGCACGTCAAGACCGGCATCGCCCACCGCGCCCTGCGCCCGGTGATGGGCATCATCGACCCCGACAACACGCGCACGCTCCCGCGCAGGGTGGCGGCCTGCACCGGGCTGGATGTGTTGAGCCATGCGCTCGAATCGCTGACCGCGCTGCCCTATACGCAGCGCACTGCGCCGGATCACCCGCGCCTGCGCCCCGCCTATCAAGGGGCCAACCCAATCAGCGACATCTGGGCCGCCCGCGCCATCGTCTTATGCGCCCAATACCTGGTGCGCGCCGTGCAGGACGCGGAGGACGACGAGGCGCGCAGCCAAATGCTGCTGGCCGCGGCCATCGCCGGCATCGGCTTTGGCAACGCCGGGGTGCATCTGCCCCACGGCATGGCCTATCCGGTGGCGGGCATGGTGCGCGACTACTGGCCCGAAGGCTACCGGGTCGATCACCCGCTGGTGCCGCACGGCATGGCGGTGATCGTCAACGCGCCCGCCGTCTTCCGCTTCACCGCGCCCACCAACCCCGACCTGCATCTGCACGCCGCATCGCTGTTGGGTGTGGAGACGCGCGGCGCAACGCCGGAGGATGCCGGCGACCTGGTGGCCGGGGCGCTGGTCGAGATGATGCGCGCCACCGGCATGCCCAACGGCCTGCGCGACCTGGGCTATGGGCCGGGCGACGTGGATCAACTGGTGGCAGGCACGCTGCCGCAGCACCGCGTCACCAAGCTGTCGCCGCGCCCCGCCTCCGCCGAAGACCTGCGCCAACTGTTCTTGGATTCGATGACCTGCTGGTAGCGGCCCTGCCGTTGCTATGTAGGTGCGGTTTTCCAACCGCACAAGGCCGGCAGTCTAGACTATGCCGAATGCGATCTGCTCCAGCATGCGGCTGGTGCGCGCCGCCGACACACCCGTGCTGGGGCAGTCACCCCGCCCCAGCAGCGCATCCACCACCGTGGCGATCAGCGGCTGCTGCACATGTGCGGGCGGCTCCGCCTGAAACCGCTCGACCTGCCCGCCCACTTCGAGTTCAATCGGGTCGGACAGAGCAAACGCGCTGAATGTGATCTTGCCCGCGCTGCCCAGCAGTTCAATGCGTTCGGCCTCCTGCCCTGGGGCCGCGGCAAAGCACCAGGTTCCTGTGCCCAGCACCCCGCTCGCAAAGCGAAAGCTGCCGCAGACCGTATCCTCGGCGACATACAGCCCGGCCAGGTTGGCGCTGTAGCCGGTCGCCTGCGCGATTGGGCCGAGCAGATAGTCCAGCACGTCCAACTGATGGCTAGCAAGGTCAAAGAAATAGCCGCCGCCCGCGATCTCCGGCTGCACACGCCACGGCTTGTCGGGCTGATGATCGGCCTGTGACGGCGGGCGCAGCAGCGTGATCGTCGCCGTGCGCAGGCCGCCGATGGCCCCGGCGCGCAGCCATTCCTCCACCTTGAGAAAGGTCGGCAGCCGCCGCCGGTAATAGGCCACAAAGAGCGGCACATCTGCGGCGCGGCACACCTCCAGCATGACATCGCATTCGGCCGCGGTGCGCGCCATCGGCTTTTCAACATAGATTGGCTTGCCCGCCGCCGCGGCGCGCACCGTGTAATCGGCGTGGCTGTCGGGCGGGGTGGCGATATAGACGGCATTAACCTCCGGGTCATGGATCAGCGCGTCGGCGTCGCTGGTCCAGCGCGGCACGCCATGCCGCCGCGCATAGTCCTGCGCCTTGGCCGCATCGCGGCGCATCACCATCGCCAGCCGCGAATTGGGGACCTTGTTGAAAGCCGGGCCGCTCTTGACCTCGGTCACATTGCCGCAGCCGATGATCCCCCAGCGTACTTCGTCCATGCCTGCTGCCATGCCTGCTGCCTTTCTACGCATTGTCCGCGGGGCCGGCGGCCCCGCGGACCGGTGGATAGTTGGTATTGGGCGAGCCGTGGGCCGGGGCCACGATACCCTCTCCGCTCACGCGCGCGGTCATCATGCCAGCCGCGCGTTCGGATGGCTGTAGACACTGTAGGCCAGCCAGGTGGGGTCGCCGGGCGTCTGCGCTTTGCGCCGCGCCTGGCGTGTGGCCGCGGCGACGGTTGCGCCGTCCAGCAGCGCAGCATAGAAGGCTTGGGCAAAGGCGGCCGCGGCGGCATCCTGCACAGCCCACTGCGGGCCGACAAACAGCCCCGCGCCCGTGCTCACCAGCCGGTTGGCCCAGCCGCCGATGCGGGTCAACGTCCAGCCCTGCCGCCCTACCTCACAGGCGTTGAAGAAAAAGCCCGGTCGATGCTGCACAAAGGCGCGGCGGATCGCAGCCCCACTCAAATCCTGGGGCGAGAGCGCATGGTCCTCTTGCAGCCAAAGCGCCGAATCGCCATCAGGGGCCTGCGGATAAAAGCTGCCGTGCGCCGCCACATGCACCCAATCATAGCCGCCGTCTTCCAGGAAATCCAGCACGCCGCGCCAGGTCGGTTCTGCCGGGCCGGCGCTCTCGACCTGGTGGCTCTGCGCCAGATCGATCAGCGTCTGGCGCTCGCGCTGGGCTGCGGGCAGGTTGTCCAGCCGCGTATAGGTGGGCGCAAGCACCGTCAGCTTGTGGAGCGTGAGGCGCGTGGGGGCCATCTCGTTGCCGTTGCCCCGCTCATCCTTACGCAGCCAGCGCGTTAGGTCCAGCGTGCCACACCACGGCCCGTCGTCCTCCCAAGCGCCTGCCGTCTCGTCATAGGGCCACACCAATTCCCAGGGCAGATACGGTTCATCCGAGAAGATCAGCAGCGACCGGTCGCGCCACTGGCCGCGCTCCTGGGCATAGAGCGCCTTGAGATCGGGCGGGATCACCTCCCCCCAAAGGCTTTGGCCCAGCTTGCGTAGATGCCGGTCGACATCCTCGCGCGCCAGTTCGCGCTCGCTGCCCAGATGACGTTGTCCCCTGCGCTTGGATACCGAGCGCGTGGATTTGGTGATGCGCGCATAGAGTTGGGCCGCATAGGCGGCTGGGTTGCCGTTGACCGTCACCGGGGCGAAGGTGCGCCACCACGCGCCGCCGGCGCGGATCAGCGTGTAGACAAGCTGCGAGGACGCCGCGTCCCAAGCGATGTGCAACACCAGGTCGGGCGGGGCGGCGTCGGGTTCGACGCGCAGCGGATGCGCCGGGGTGGGTTCGGCCCCCTCGGCCACACTGTAGGGCGTGATTTCGACCGCCACGCTCACGGCACGCAGCGGTTGGCCGTTTTGCAGAAAGTCAAAGGTGATCTGCGTGTGGCCCACCGCGCGCGGGCGCAGGTCAAAGACCAGCGGCGGGCTGTCGCGATCCGGCGGCAACGTCACTTCCTGCACCGGCTCGTTGAGCAGGTCGAACTGCGGCGCGTCGATACGCACCTGCACGGGCAGGTCTTCGCGTAAAGTAAGCTCAACAGCGGCCGCGCTCTGGTCGTGCGGCGTCACCGTCAAGCGCACCACCACCGAAATGCGCGGCGTTTCGACCCACACCCGCCGCGGGCAGGAGATATCGGTGTAGCGCACAAGGGTGCGCGGGCGCGCTCCCCTGGCCGCCGAGCGGCTGTTGTCCGCAATACCCTCGGGCACAGGCGCGTCTGGCGTGCTCTCCACCGCCTGCGCCTCGCCGCGGGCGGCGAGTTCAAGCAGACGGTGATAGGCGTCCGGATAGCCGGAGAACAACTGAAGAAGCTGGTCATACAGCGTCGAGGTTTGGGAGGGGTCTGCCCCCGCCTCGGCGATGAGGCGTTCTAATGCGGTCTTGAACTGCGGCCAATCGGCCTCGCCGATCAGGGAAGGCAGTTCCGGCCCCAGCGCCCGAACCGCCTCCACCATCCGCCAGAAGCTATCCATAGCCGCGCTCCTAATGGCCGCCGACCGCTGCGGTCGCCAGCGCGTCGGCCAGGGCCTGCAGCCCCTCCTGCGTGCTGAAATAGGAGACATGGTCGCAGGGCACTTCGACCTTGACCGGCTTGGGCGTACGGCTGTCGGGCACGTTGCGGATGCTCGTCACGCTGACCGCGATGTCGTTGGGCTGGTTGAAAAAGGCCAGGTCGGCCCCGGCGTGGACCCAGTTCGTCTTCTTGATCTTGCCCCACAGCCGCGCCAGCCGGCTCTGGCTTTGACCGGGGTCATTCTGCTTGGCCGCGGCGATCACCGAGGTGTTGCCCGCCAGCACGCTGTAGGGCACGCCGGGGTCGGCGCTGCCCGCCAGCGTCGCCAGAAACTCGGATTTGGGGTTCATCTCGTCGAGCGACACGTCGATCGACTCGGTGGCGCTGACCAGGCTGCCGATAGCCTTGACCGGCCAGGCGACCGCCGTCAGCCCGTTGAGCGCCAGCGCCAGCCCCGCAAAGGCCCAATCCTGCACAGTCGGCCACGGAGACCCACCGCTCGGCGTGCCCACCAGCACCAACTGCTGCACGACGCGGTTGCCCTCCTCGCGCTCGATAAACCAGCGCGAGACCAGCCCGCCCATCGAATGCGCCACGACATGCAGCGTCTTGCCGTGATCCGGCCCCAGCCCGACCGCGGCCAGCCGCTGTTTGAGGTCGCGCGCCGTCTGCTCGATGGTCGTGTTGATGCTCTCATAGTCAAAGGTCAGGATCAGGTCATAGTGGCCGGCCAATCCGCGCGGCGGCGAGGCCAACCCCAACCAGCCGGTGCGCGCGCTGGACGCCAACATGCGCGTATCGCCGATGATGCCATGCACATAGAGCAAGATGCGCCGCGCCGCCGCTACCTTGGCGGCCACCTCGCCGGCTGCCCCATGATAGGTAAGCGCGCCGCTGTCGGCCACATCCACCGCCGCCAGGATCGGATAGGGGAAGTCCAGCCCCACACGCCGGCCGATGACCTTTTGAAAGTAGATGCGGATCGCGCCCTTCAGGTCGCGCGTCCCCCGGCTGGTGGGCGCGGGCAGCCGCTCCAGCATCACCTCGGTGCGGTCGGCCATGCGCCGTGTGCGCCCCAGCGGCAGATAGAACTCGCCGTCATAGCCCAGCGCCAAGAGCGATTCATCTTCGCCCAAGGGCCGGTCGATCTGCACGACCAAGGGAGCCTCCGGCGTGACAACCGTGTGATCCTGGACGTCCACCAGTTCTAGCACGCTCAACCCCGGTTCACCGCTGCGGCTGGCGGTGAATTCAAAGGGCTTGAAGACCTCCGGATGGTCACGGATAATGGCCGGCAGCGTGACGTTGCCGGCGTCGCGGCTGGCCTGGGGCAAGTCCGAGAGGCGCGCCCGCGCCGACAGGGCAGGATGCCCCTGCACGCTCACCCCGTGCCCCAAGACAGCGCGCTCACCCTGCGCCGGGACCTCGGCGGCCTCCAGCGGGCGCACCGTGGTGAAACTGACCTCGGCGGTCATCCAATCGGCGATCTCCTCATTACCTGCGGGCTGCGTCCCCAGGTCACGCGTGGGCACGCGCGCCATCAGCCGGTTCAGCGTGTTCATGATGCGTCCAACCACCCGCGGGCGCGCATCCCGGCTCACGCTGACCGGCAGGTCGTCCTGCTGGAGCAGGTTGGCATCGCTCTCGTCGGTGCTGACGATCAGCTTGAGCGTGTCCTTGAACTCGATGACGCCCTGCTTCCAGAGCGAATCCCGCACTGAAGCAAAGAGCGGCTCGCCGCGGTTGGCCCAGCTCTCCTGGTTCGGGTCAAGCCAGATGCCGCCCCCCGGCAGGATCGGGAACACGCCATAGGTTTCGGGCAGGTCAAGCAAGATACAGTAGAGCCGCCGGTCAGAGTGGTTGGTGAATTTGACCTTGAACTGCGGCTGCTTCCAAACGCCGCCTTCCAAGGTATACTCCAGGCGGATATTCGACCCCGCCGGCGCGGGCTGCCAGCCGCCGCGGCCATCGGCCACCTGGATCTCCATCTGCACGTCGTCTGGGCCAAGGGCGCCGGCCGGGTTGTGCAGCCGCCCGATCAACAGCCAGCGTGCAATCGCCTCCAGCCGCTGAACCGCCAACTGCGCCCCGCTGGGGGTAAAGCCCTCGGTGTCCACAATCAGCGCATACTGGTCACCCTTGCGCCGCGTGCGATAGCGGTTGTCCACAGCCTGAACAAAGTATTCCGCCTCCTCGCGGCCGCCCTCGCGCACCAGCAGCGAGGGTTTGCCTTCGGGGCCTGCGCTCGCCAGCGCCGTACGCAGCAGCGCCAGCCCAGCGTCATCGCCCTCCAGGGCGACGATCAGCGGCGGCAGCGGCAGCCCTGTCACGACTGCCTTGTAGGTCGTCCCCATGTCGAGCGTCTGACCCTGGGCCATCTCTGTCTCCACGGCGCTTTGACCGGGGAAAACGCGCGTGACCCTGGCCGCGCCGATTGCGCCCGACAGGTCATGGACCTGGTCCAGCGCGGTGTCCAAGGAGAATAGGGCAAGCTGCGTCGTTTCGCCGCCGTTCGGCGCGGGGATGCCGTGTACAGAGCCGCCGTCGATCACCCATTGGCGCTGTGCGTCAAAGCTGAGCGTGAAATAGGGGCTGGTGGGCTGGATCGCACCGCCCAAAAAGGGCTGCTCCAGGTCAGGCGTCTCGGTCGCCTCCATCTGCGGCGACTGGGCCGAGACGCAGAGACGCACCTGGGCGTTGAC
The DNA here is from genome assembly GCA_020845455.1 of Caldilineaceae bacterium. GTDB lineage: Bacteria > Chloroflexota > Anaerolineae > Caldilineales > Caldilineaceae > QEUY01. Next base: position 21,720 of record JADLFO010000150.1, on the reverse strand, counting down.
GCGCTTGAAGAGGTCGCGATAGGTCAGCGCCTGGCCGGTACGCAGCAAGGTATCCAACAGATAATAGGAGAACGCGCCGCGCTGCTCGCCGCCCAAGTAGAGTTCCTTGGCCTCTTCTTCGGCGCTGCAAGCCGAAAGCACGATGTGGCGGCCCGTGGGCAGCGAATACCAACCGGCCTGGCCGCCGCCGCGCGTCGCCGGCTGATAGCCCCCGGCCTCGGCAGCGCTGACAAGAAAGGTGTCGAGCGGGCGCACCCGCTCGTCGGTGGGCACGCGGCGGATACGCACGCCCTCTGCCGGGTCCTGCAAGTCGCGTGTGCCCGAACCGGAATGGCAGCAGTCCAGGATTACGATCAAGTGGGGACCGTTCTTGGCGATGTCGCTCACCAGCTTCGCCAGTTCCTTGTCGGCCAAGTCCCACTGCCCTGGCAGGCGGCTGTCATAGCAGACCAGCGTTTCGTCAAGATGGTCCGGCTCCAGATGCCAAAACTCCTGCGGCGAGGGCTGCTGCGAGCCATGCCCGCTGTAGTAGAAAAGCGCGACATCGTCCGGGCCGGCCTGACCCAGATGCGAATGGAAGGCGTCGATGATCCCCTGGCGGGTGGCGGCATCGTCGGTCAAGACCAGCGGCTCAAAGCGGTGCTCTGCGCCGGTGATGCGCTCTTGAAGCAGCGCCTCGACGCGGCGGATGTCGTTGACACAGCCGGCGAGCGAATTGACGACCGGCGGGTAGTTGTCGATGCCGACGAGCAGGGCATAGATCGTGCGCGACATAGGTTCCTCCTGGGGTCAAATAGGGCCGCAGCGAAACGGTTAAAGGCACACGCTCACGGCGTTGGGCGCGCGCCGCTGCGTGCGGTGTGTTTGTCCATCAAGGCCTGGATGCGGGCGATGGCGGTATCCGTAGCCTTGTCCAGTTCGGCGGCATAGGTCGCCGGGTCCTGCGCCTGCATCAACTGGCTCCAGTAGGTGTTGTAGATGATGCCCAGCCAGGTGATAAACTGGAGGTTCTCCTCCAATGACTGGAGCGGGCGGCTGACAAAATAGCCGAGAAAGGCGGCGACGCTCAACCCGCCAAAGACCAACGTGGTCACGGCGTTGTTCTGCAGCAAGGCGACAACCGCCGCCACCACAAATGCGACCACGCCCACGCCAAAGAGGATGCGATACATCCAGACGGTCGTCCAGTAGGGGTTCATAAAGGCGTCGAGCACGCGGCTAAACATGGTGTCGTTGTTGCGGAAGCCATTGGCGATATGCTCGCGCCAGGCGGCATAGAGCTCCGGGTCCGCTTCGGAGAGGGGAACGCCCGGTTTGGGCGAGGTGGGCTGGGGTGTGCGCGGCTGCTCGCCTTGGGCCGCGGGGCGCGGCTGCGCCTGGCGCGGGGCCGCGGGCTGGGCCAGCTCCGTAAACGCCGCGGCGTAGTCGCGGATCAGGCCGGCATAGAGGTCAGGCTGACCGGGGCCGTTGTAGACCTGGGCAAAGCGGCGATAGTCCGCCTGGCGCAGCGCGTCAGTCAACCCGTTGACCTCCACAAAGCGGAACAGGGCGCGCAACTGCGCCCCCGCATCGTGTTCAAAGGCGGCAAACATCGCCTGCGGCGTCGCATAGCCCACGGCGGCATGGTTAAAGCCCATGATCTGGGCTGCGCCCATGCTGATCGATTTGAGCGCAGCCGTATCGTCTAAGCGGCGGGCAAACTCCAACACCTCCCACTCTTGGGCGTTGCCGCGATGGCAGGGCTGCATCGGCTGATCCGGGTTGGGCCGCCAGGTGTGCCCGGCCCAGGGTTTCGCCGGGTCGAAGGCGAAGTGTTGGCTGAACTGCGCCTCGTGATCCTTGCCCCAAAACTGGAAAAACAGATGATTCTCGAAGCGGATCGTCATGCGCCCGTCAGCAAAAGGTTCCCCCTGCGATTCGGTGGCGAGCACCGCCACCGCCGCGGCAGGGTCGATGCCGAGACGGGCGGACTCTTCGGCAACCAACCCGCCATAGCGGTTCCAAGTTTGGGCCACCGCCTGCGCCGTCGCGCCCACGCCGGGCGGCGGCATCAGCACCCGCTCCGCCGGCGGCGGGAAGGACGCATCGCCGGCGCTCCCAGCGACAGCCGGGACGGGGGTCTCGACCTCGATCTCAGCCCAGACTTCATCGCCGAAGGGATGGTCACCGGCGTCGACCAAGCGCCAGGTGCTGCGCCGCCGCCCCACGACGGCCGGTGCGACAAACTCGACCGTTACGGCGGCCTCGGCCCCAGGCGGTGTGGGCGGAACGGCGACCGCAGCCGGCGCGCCCAGGTTGTCGCCGCCGGCCCAGGCCAGGCGATAGCCCTGCGCCCAGGTCGTCGTCCCGCTGTTGCGCAGCACCCAACGTTTGGCAAACCGCTCACCTGGGCGCAGGCGTGTCCCGTCGGGCACGTCGTCTTCCTCGCGCACAAAGGTGGCGGCATCGAGCACAGACGGGGGCGGGCTGCCATTGGTGGCGGCGACCCCTGCGCCCGGCTCCTGCGGCGTCGGCTCAGGGGTCGCCGCCTCTGCCTGGCGCGTGCGCTGGAAGGTGACCAAGTATGAATGGTGAAAGCGCGTGTTGCCGTCTTGCCCATCGGAGGTTTTTTCGGCGGGTTCGTGATCCGTGTGCAGATTGAGCGCATGGTCGCCGGGCAGGCCGTCGCCCTCGATCCAGACCTCGGTGTGCTGGCCCTTGAAGAGATCGACATCGCCAAAGCCCTGTTCACCGTCGGGCTTGTCCAGCAGCTTGGGGTCAGCGCGTTCGTCCTCTCTGCGCCCCTCCCAAGTCCAGCCGATGCGCAGGCTCGGGTCGCGCACACGCGCGCCGTTCTCGTCGAGGGCGCGCACAAAGACGTTGTGCTTGCCGCGGTTCTCGTCCGCTGATAGATGGCGCACGCTGACGATCTTCCAATAGAGGCTCCCCGCAGGGACATCGGCAGGCTGGACGCGCGCGCCGTACTCTGCGGCCTGGTTGATCTCATCCCCGCGCGTGGCAACCAATCCGGGCGCTGTACTTGTCGAACTCGTGATGCGGTCGGTCATGGCTATCTCCTTGTCAGGACCCAAACCAGACTCCAGCGGCGGCCTTTGCGGTTCATCCCTTTGCGCTTAGGGGATGAGCAGTTCGGTGGCGATGCGGTCGATCATCTGGCGCATGGTTACGGGAGACTCGACGCCGCGGCTGGTCTGCCCCGGCGGAAATTTGGCAAGATGCTGCTTGGTCGCCAAGCGGCCCGCCTCAATCAAGGCATTGCGCCGCTCATCGCTCATGTCAAACTCGGTTGTGCCATAGCCATTGGCCGGCAGCCGCACCACCAGTTGAGCATAGGCCTCCATCACCAGCTTGTCATGGGCCGTAGTAGCGGTGTCGATCAGACGGCTGATGCGCTGGAAGGTGCGCGATTCAGCCAGCACGCGGCCCACACCGCGCGGCACAGCCATCACGTCGGAGAGCGGGCGCGCCTCGTCGATCAAAAAGCCCACCACCGGCACGTTCTGCTTTGGCCCCATCAGCCGCGTGACATGCTCCTGACCAGAGATGAACAACTCAAGCGGGAAGTTGGAGAGCAGCCCGCCGTCCACAATCGCATGGCCCGCCAGCGGCTTGCCCTGATAGCTGCCCCAGGCCTGCTGCCATTCGACCTCCTGCCAGAGCAGCGGGATGCTCATCGACATCCGCACCGCCCAGACCAGCGGACAGCCGGGCGCGGTGTGATGGTTGAGCACCAGCATCTTGCCCGCGCTGGCGTCCGACGCCACCAAGGAGAGGTCCACGCCGGTAGCGTCGAAGAATTGCTGCAGGGTCATCCCGCTGTACTGGCGCGGCTTCCCCTGAACTTCCCCGCTGTCCAGCTTGGCTTGCAGCCAGGCGACAAAGGCGTCGGCAGAATACCAGCCGCCGCGTTCGACAAATGAATAGATATTGCGAAAGCGCGGCTGGGTCAACATGGCGCGCACGATGCGCGCGTTAAGCGACGCGCTCACGGCATCGGGCACAAAGGGCAGATCCACGTTGCGCAGCACGCCGGCGATCACGCTTTGGCTGACATCCTCAGAATCGCCAAATTCAGGTTCGCCGAGGAAGGTCGCCAGCACGGGCCGGCCGTTCTGCTTTTCGGAAAGCACCGCCAGCAGTTCTTGCGTGCCGTAGCCTGCCGCCAAGAAGGCTGCCATAATCGCGCCCGCCGAGGTACCCAGGATGCGGTTGTAGCCGTGGTCTTGGGTTTGGAACTCCTGCCATGCGCCGACCAAGGCAATGCCTTTGGCGCCGCCGCCTTCAAACACAACATCACAGTTCATGGTTTGTCTCCTGCGCTCCGCATAACTCAGTCGGGGACGGTTGTGCCACCAGGTTGCACGTCGATAAAGTAATCCAGACGAGATTGCAGCCCGTCGCCGGCAGTAGCGACTGCCACCAGGCGGTATTGGCCCGGCTCGTCGAGTGTCGCGCCTGGGCAGACGTCGCCGCCGCCAAAGGCACAAAAGGGAGGATTCTGCTCACGCTGATGCCAAATCTGGTTGTTCTCGTCGTCCGGGCCATAGATGTAGAAATCCACATAGTCGATGCCGTCGCCATCGTCGGCGCCCACCTCTTCCTGATAGGCCACGACCTGGAAGACCAGTTCCCCATAGACCGTCGAGTCCAGGCTGTCGCGCCCGATCTGAGCAAAGTCGATCCAGGGCGGGTTGGCCGGGTTGCAGGTGTGGACACAGAAAGTCCAGTTCCAGTTGCTCGTCAGCCCGTCGCGCGCCTCGATCGTGATCGCGGCGGAATATTGGCCGTCGGGCCAGTCGCCGCGCGCTTGGCGCACGTCGACCCCAGGACAGGCCGGGTCGTTGCCGCCAAACAGACAGTAGGGCGCGGTCTCCTCGGTGCGGTGATAGGTGTCGCCGTTCGGGTTGTTGATGTCAAAGGTCACGCTGCGGATACCGTTGCCGTCTTGCCTGCCCTCGCGCCGCGTGTCAAAGACCGCCACGCGCGCCGTCACATAGTTGCCAAAGACCATCGGCGTGCGCACCTGCGCCTGCTGGAAGTTGGGCAGCAGGATCACGCGCCCGCTGTTGGTGGGCGAATTGCTGATCAAAATATCGCGGCCATCGCCGTCGCTGCCGTCCACCGCGGTCTCGGCGATCACCAGCCGGTCCTCAGTTGGGGTGGGGGTGGGCGTAGGAGCCGGGGTGGCAGTCGACGTCGAACTTGGCGCAGGCGAGGGGGTGGGCGTGTCCGGTGTCGCCCCCGCTGGGACCGGCGTGGGTGACGCGGACTGGGCGGCCTCGCTCGTCGCCGTTTGGCGCGCCACGCCGGTGGCAGCCACCAGCGTAGCCACGGCCACCTCGACCGCGCGCGTTTGATCCACCGCAGCCTGCACCGTGGCGTTGATATCCGGTGTTGCCCCCGGCGCGGGTGTGCCGCAGCCGCCCAAGCTCAAGAGGATCCCCACAGCCACCCCACAAAATCCCAAAGCCCTGCGTCGTCTCATCCTTGCTCCTCGATTCGCTGCTTGACCTGCTCCACGGTCTCCAGGTTCGGCCGGCAGTGCCGGCCGACGATCACATCGTCCAGCAATTGGTCAAGCTGATCGCTGTCACCCTGGGCGATGCACTGAAGATAGGCCGTGCGCGCCTGCTCCAGCGTCGCCATGGCCGCCTCACGGTTGCCCTGGCGACGCAAGATATCGGCCTTTTGCAGCAGCGCGGCCCCCTGGGTTTCATAGGCCTGGGCCAACAGCCGGTATTGATGCATGGCGGCCAGCGCCGGTCGCGCCGGCGCCGTCTCCTCGTCGACCAGCGCATAGTAGCGCAGCGCCTCTTCGTCGTGATCGAGCAAATAGGCGCTCTCGCCTCGCAGCCGGTAGGTTTTGGCGAGCGCCACCCTGGACAACGCCTCTACCAATAGATCCTGCTGCTGCACGGCCAACTGGACGGCAAGTTGCTGCCGTTCGACCGCCTTGTCCAACGTGCCGCCGGGCTGCATCCGCTCCTCGGGCGGCTGGCTCTGCGCCTGGATAAAATAGGCGCTGCCCAACGCGGCTTGGCCGCGCGCATAGTCCGGGCTGATCGTCACCGCGGCGAGAAACGCTTGTTGCGCCTGGTCGATCTGGTCTAGAAACAATTCCTCGCGGCCGATCAGAAAATAGAGAATGTCTTTGCCGGCGTCGTCGGGCCACTGCGCCAGCGCGGTTTCGGCCTGGCGAAAGGTCGCCAACGCCTCTTGCGTGCGGCCCAGGATCTGCTGGGTCAGCCCCGTGACCAGTGACACCAGCGCCTGCGAGCGCGTCTGCAGCCGCTCGACGACCACCACGCTGGCCGCGACGTCGCTGCCCGTCCCTGCCGGCAAAGGCAGCGGGCGTCCGAGCGCGTGCGGCCCCAAAAGCAGGTTGCTTTCGTCAGGCAGCGACGGGGCGATATAGAATTTGATGTCCAACTCATCCCCGTCGGGGGTCGTCTTGACATTGCCGTAGATCACTAGTTGGGCCGCGATACGCTGGGCCAGACGGGAGGCAGCCACCTCATCCTGCAGCGCCCCCAGGCGGATATCGCGCGGGGTATCGAGCCGGGTGTTATGCCAGATGTTGATGCCCTGCAAGTAGATGTTGTCCGGCTCGGCGTCGATCGTGCGCTGCAGTTCCTGATACAGCCACGCGCTGAGCAGACTGCCACGGTCCGAGCGGTGTACTCGCCCGTTGCGCCCCACCTCGCCGAAGTCGGCAATGGCGACGCGCAATGTGCCCTCCTGCATCTTAGACGGCCAAAAGATCGGTTTTACGGCAGGGTAGAGCAACACGACGACCACGATCAGCATGGCGAGCGCGATCCAGATCACAGGGACGGCCAGGTTGCGCCCGCCGACATTGATCTGAAGGATATACTTGCCCGCGGCGACGTTGCTCGCGCCCTGCTCCACGCGCACGACGATGACATCGCGCCACTGGCCGCGGCGCAGACGCTCCCACTGGCGGCGCAGCCAACTCTCAGATGAGCCGTTTTCAGGCGAGTCAGGTTCAGATGGGTGGTTGGGCATCGGTGGTCGCGAGGCAAGCCGGGGCTATGAGGGGCCAGGACGTTGGTAAGCGAATGATCAAACGGATCGGCGCTAGGGCTTGCCGAAACGCTGCTTGACCCAAGCCACCGCCGCCTCCCCCGCTCTGCCCACCACGCGCCCCACAGCAGGCGTGGCAAAGAGCGCGGCGAGGCTCTCGGCGATGTCAGGCAGGTTGTCGAGCAGCCAGCCTCCGGCCAACATGATGGCGCTGGCGCTGGGCGTCTCCTTCTCGTCCATCTTGGTCAGTTCGCCGCGCAAAAGCTGCAACTGCAACTCGGCGACCTGTTTCGTCGCCGCGTCGAGCGTCTTGTGCGGAGCAGCCAACGCCTCCTCCACATCGGCCAACTTCTGCAGAATCACCTGGCGGTCGTCGGGCGTGGGTGCGCCGACAAGTTGGTAGACCTGCTGGGTAATATTCTTGCCCACAGCCACATTCCTGGCCCCCGCGCCGACCGTGGCGATGATCACATCCCCGTCTGCTTGGATACCCCCGGCTTGGACTTGGTCCCACCAAGGGCGTTCCCCAGGTTTGTCCGCCGATTGTTTTGCGGGCTGTCCTGTCGCTTGTTCCATGGGCTGCTCCTTGCCCCGCGCCACATCTAAAATCAGCCCGTCCGCCGACCGGCTAAACAGGACGGGGGTTCCCCATTCAAAGCGTTCGCCTGCGACATAGATGGCCTTGCGCGCCTCGCCGACGGCTTCGTCAAGCGCCACCCCGTCGGCCAGGGCGCAGTAGAACTCGTAGGCCAGAGCAATGGCCGCGGCGTCGCTGACCGTAAACTGCATCGCCAAAACCGCGGGGATACGCTGCTGCACCAGCTTTTGCGCCACCCCCGCAAAGGGCGTGTTCCCGCCGCGCGCACCCTCACAGGCGTTGAGGAAGACCAGCCGCAACGCCGGTTGATCGTGCAGCAGCGTGCCAAGCTGCTCGGCAGAGACACGCCGGCTCCGGCCTGTCTCCTCCTCAAACACCAACCCGCCTTCGTCCTGACCCATATCATAAAAACCGTGCCCGATAAAGTGCAGAATATGCACCTCGCCCCGGCGCAGCGCACGCTGCAAGCCGGCCGGCGTCGGCCGGTCGAGACGCGTCAACTCGATCAAGCCCTGGGCTTGACGGCCCGCCAGCGCCGTTTGCAGCCGCACCCACTCCTGCTCCACGTCGAGCTTCTCCACATCGCTGGGGTCAGAGACGACCGCCACGATACGCAGCGGCGGCGTGACGGCCAGCGGGCGTTCATCTTGGGCCAACTCCAGATAACGCAGCACCGGCGTTTCATCCGACAACGCCAGAAAGCGCGCCAGATCGCGCGCATAGAGAAACTCCCAGGGGAGATCGGCCAGTTCGGGCGCATCGCCCAAGCGCAGACGGATACGCAGCCCCTGCCCGCCGGCGCGCGCCGCGTCCAGGCTGCGTATCAACATCTGACCGAGCGCGCCGGAGAAGACAGCGTCGAACAGGCGCGTGCCAAACGCTTGGGGGTCAAAGGCCGGATCCACTGTGTCTCCGGCGGTGACGCCCAAATGGCGCGCGCGGCGGCCGGCATGCCGCCAAAAGCCCTGCAACTCCTCAGGGGCAAAAGGCCGCTCAAAATCCGCCGCGTCTTCTCCCACCGGTGATTGGATGACCCGTGCTTGATAGTGGCTGCCCGAGGGAGTTATCGATGAGGGGGTTATCAAGAGGTCGAAATTGAGATACGATCTTGGCATGGTCCTCCGCTCCCGAACTAGGCTGTGCTGCAACGGGTCGGGCAGCCCAGAGGCCATGAGGAGGCGACCCAGAGCAAACAAAGTTGCCGTCGTTGACAGGAACTTCCTCGCGATTATGACAGAGGCGCAGGGGCTTGTCAAGCGGGTTTGTTCGCAAGCGTCTTCAGCCGGAATTTGACGATCTTCCACGTTGATATCCATGATATCCATATATGATGTTCCGCAATATGTAGCGGCTACGCTGGATTGGGCTGTCAAACGCGCTACCCAAGGAGTCATTTCCATGACCTTTCACGAACCTCTTCGCCGCCGGTTTCTCCAGCAGATGAACCAGGCTGCATTTGCGCCGGACCAACTGCTCGGCGCGGTCGCGAGCTATGGCGTGCGGCTGGCCGCAGCAAATGCCGGCCCAGGCAGCACACGTTGGCGGCTGGTGGGTGTCCACCACCTGACGCCCGACGAAAATCGCGGCGGACATCAGGTCTTTGTCGACGTGGTCGACGAACAGGGGCAGCGCATCCCCTTGGGGCAGGCGCAAGTGCAGTGGGGCTGGGAGGGCCAGCGCCCCGACGAGGCCTCCCCCGCCAAGGCGTTGGACAAACCGGCCAACGAACCCGCAGCGGTGATCGACCTCTTCAGCGGGCAGCATGTCTGGGTGGAGGTCGGCGGCCAAGGGCTGTCCAGCGACCGCGTGACCAACCTGCACACCCATCACGCCGACGAGATTGGCCCCCACGGCGAGATCTGGAACTCGATCGGCCACCACTCGTTCTATCTGCTCTTTCAGCGCAGCCGCGCCCAGGGTGAAACCGCCGGGCCGGCGGCTCCCGCCACACAGGCCAAGCCCCCCAAGCGTACGAAACCGGCCAAACCGGCTCGGCCCCCCAAACCTACTCAACCCGCGGAGCCAATGCTCCATGTGCTGACCTTTGGCCCCGTGAGCAACCAGGACATCATCAACGCCTTTGCGCAGGCCGCGGGCCAACTGCGGCTGGCCGACCCTTGGGCGCTGCTCACCAAGGCAGGCATGCGTGTAGAAACGCTGGCCGCCAACCGTTGGGCGCGCTACGCCGGGCCGCCGCTGCATGAACTGCCGGGGCTAAACGTGGCCGAAAAGAATCTGCTTATGCAACAGTTGGCCCATGTTCTGGCAGTCATGCCCGTGCCGCCCATCGATACACCCGCTGCCCCGCCTCTCGCGCCCGACACCTCCACGCCCGGCCCCGCGCTGCCGTCTCCCAAACCGCGCAAGGGCAACCGGCTTGGCTTCTACTTGCATATCTCGCTCGACCAGAACGGGCTGTGGGAGGCGATCCGCCAGGTGCAGCCGCCGGTGATCCTGGTGCATGCCGACACCGTTAACCGCATGCTGCTGCGCGAGATCCGAGCTTTCCGCGCGCCCAATGCCTTTGTCGTCGGGCGGCTCTACAAGGACAACGACACGCAGCGCCGGCTGTTGACCGGCAGTGACCCCAGCGCCGCGGGCCGCGCCATGGCCGAGGAGATCCTGGCGCTTGACTTTGGGCTGGCAACCGAGCGCGGGGCCAATGGCCGGCTGTTGATTGACGGCTGGATGAGCCTCAACGAGCCGGTACCCGGTCCGGCCTCGCGCCAGTTCGCCGAACAGCCCGCCGAGACCGCGGCCCTGCTGCACGCCGACGACCTCTTCCAGACGGCCTTTCACCGCCGTCTGCAGGAGGCCGGGGTCGAAGCGGTAGCCTTTAACTTTGGCGCGGGCAACTTCACCCGTCCCGAACACTATCTTGACCATTTCCCCAATACGCTGGCAGCCTATACCTATCTCGGCTTCCATGAATATGGCTGGCCGAGCCTCTATCCTGCGCCGGGCAGCGCCACCAGCGCCGGTCTCTACCGCACCTGCATGGCGGGCATCCGCGACCGCTTTGGGCCGCGCCACCGTGTGATCATCACCGAAGCGGGGCTAACACGCATGTTCCAGGATGTCTCTGCCGGCGATGTGGGCTGGCTCAACCCGGATCGACCGCTCAGCCAAGACGAATACTGGCAGACGTTGGACTGGTACAATCAGTATCTGCTGGCCGACGACTATGTCGTGGGCGCGTGTCTCTACGAAGTCGGCCACCACGGCGACTGGGCAAGCTTCCGACATCTAGGCAGCGACAACGCCGGTCAACCCCTGCGTCTAGCGGAGCGGATCGCGGCGCTCAACCAGGGCACGCGGGCGGCGCGCCCTCGCCGGGTACAGGGGCGCGGCAGCCCTGCGCCTACGCCGCAGCCGTCCGCGCCAACGGGCCGGGCACGCCCCACCCCCACTGCGCCGCGCGGGGTGCGCGGGTTGGGCGGCTTTGTGCGCGTCCAGGGCGACGATTTCACGGCGGATGGCCGCGTGCTGCGCTTTGTGGGCGTCAACATTCGCGGGCTGGTGCATTACGGCGACCCGCGCACGCTCCCTCATGCCAATCGCGACGATGCGCGCGAGCAGATTCGGGCAGCTCGGGCGATGGGAGCGCGCGTCATCCGGGTCTTTCTACCCAGCGTCCATGCCGACACGCCGACGACGATCGAGCGGCTGCGCGCCACCATCGGCATGCTCAAAGAAGAAGCGCCGGATGCCTACCTGCTGCCCGCGCTGTGCAACTTCTATCGCGATGTCGAGTTCCGCATCCCCGGCGATGACGGCTTCTATAGCCGCATCGACCCCAACTTCCCCGGCGACTTGCTCAACGCTGCCTTCTTCCAGGGCGGCTATCGCACCAACTATCTGCCCTTTGTGCAGCAGGTCGTCCGGGCATTTCGTGGTGAGCCGGCGATCCTGGCCTGGGAGATCGGCAACGAACTCAAACTCAACCCGGTGGGCGGCGATCTGGACAACGACCCCAACGTCGCCACCTTCCTGGACTTCATGCACACGATGGCGCAGGAGATCCGCCGCCTCGACCCCAACCACCTCGTCGCCACGGGCATGATCAGCACGCACCATGCCTGGCTGCATACGCCCAATCTGCGCCAACGGCTCTACGGCGGCCCCAGTTTCGACTTCCTGACCGTCCACTGCTACAACGACGAGCGTGAGAACGACGACAGCGCTCTAGCGCGGGAGCTTGGCAAGCCGTTTATCGTCGAGGAGGCAGGCTATGGCCTCGGCTTTGGCGGCGACCGTTCGCCCAAGGTGCGCGAGGACATGGCCTTCTGGTTCGACCGCGGCGCGCGCGGCTATATGCCCTGGGGCTTTATGGCGACCAACCGGGATATCGGCGACGGCGACCGCGACTCGGGACTGGATCGTACGCTGCACCAAGATTGGGAGCCGCTCTTCAACATTCTGCGCCAGCGCGCCGGAGACCTGGCGCAAAGCGTCGCCAACTTGCGGCCCGCGGTCACGGTCACCACGACAGCCACGACAGCCACAGGCGCGCCCGCAACCGGCTTCACCTCCGGCGTGGGGCCTGGCTTCCAGGTCGGGCAGACCGTCTTCAGCGTCGATTGGCTCAACATGCGGCGCTCGCCTGGGCATGTCGGCAAGCTCGGCGACGACATCCTGGGCATGCTCGCGCCTGGCGCGGCTGCGGTGATCCAAGCCGGTCCCCAGCAAAAAGACGGGCTGGTCTGGTGGCTGGTACAGGCCGCACCCTCCGGCGGCCCACCCACCACCGGCTGGGTCGCCGAGGCGACGGCTGCACTGCGGCTGCTCACAGCGGTCAAACCGCGCGCCATCGCCCGGCGCGCCGGCCCACAGCCGCGCGGGCGCGGCCTGGCGCGGGCCAGGGCGCGCGGGGTCGGCGGCGTGACAACGCTCTTCGCCGCGGCCTATATCAATCTGCGCCGTGCGCCCGGCACGGTGGGCAAACCGACCGACGACGTGATCGGCCAGATCCCCTATGGGGCCAAGGTCGAACGGCTGGGCGGGCCGGTCAGCGCCGACGGGCTGACGTGGCGGCCGGTGCGCGCCCCACTTCTCGACAACAGCGTCGCCACCGGCTGGGCTGCCGAGAAACAGGGTGACGGCATGCCGCTGCTGGTCGAAACGCCGCCCCCCACTGCCCCGGCAACCGACGCCGGGGCGGTTCACGGCGCATCCTTCCAACCCGACGAGGCGCTGACCCTGCTGGCAGCGGCTCCGCTGCGCCCAAAGGCCTCCACACTGGCGAGCGGCGCGGCCGCCTCGCCCACACCGCTTCTGCCCAACAGCGCCGTGCGCGTGCTGGCCGGGCCTGAACTGCAGGAAGGGCTGGAATGGTGGCAGCTTGCCCAGGCCGGCGGCAACGGCGCGGCAGACGCAGGCTGGGCGCCGCTCACCAGCGCCGAGGGGATGCGGCTGCTGGCCGCGACCACCATCGCCCAGGCGATCCGCGTGGCGCGCCCCTTCGCCGGCGTCTGGTCGATCACGCAGGGCTGGGGACTGTGGCCGGAATACTACCGGCAATTCCTCTACGATGGGGTGCCGCTCAAGGGGCACAACGGCATCGACTTCGGCACGCCGGAGAACACTCCGCTGCTGGCGGTCGACGACGGTGAGGTGCTGCGCGTCGACTTTGAGCCGGATGGCTTTGGACATTTTGTGCTGCTGCGCCACCGCTGGGGAGAATCGCTCTACGCGCACCTCAACCGCGTCGACGTGGCGCAGGGCGCGCCCCTGGCGCTGGGCCAACCGCTCGGGCTGTCGGGCAACAGCGGCGGCGCCTTTGGCCCCCATCTGCATTTCGGCGTGCGCGTCTATCCCTACCGCCGCACCGACGGCTGGGGCGGCTTTGTCAACCCGCTGCCCTTTATGCAGTTGGCCGACCTGCCCATCAGCCGGGGCGCGGAGACCCGCCCCCAGCCGATGGCCCCCGAACTGCCCGGGCGCTTGCGCCCCTAGCTGGCGGCCCCGACCAAGCTGAACGCGGCCCAGTAGCGGGGATCGGCAAACTCGGCGCTCTGGCGCAGCGTCTGCATCGCCTGCGCCAGAGCCGTCGCCTTGTCGCCGCCGGCCAGATAGCCGCGGTAGAAAAGCGCCATCAACTGCGCCGTCGCACGGTCGCTCACGCTCCACTGGCTGACAAGCACAGCCCGCGCCCCGGCGATCAAAAAAGCGCGGCTCAACCCAAGCATGCCGTCGCCGGAGAGCCTGCCCAGCCCGGTCTGGCAGGCGCTGAGCGTGACCAGATCGGCGCGCAGCCCTTCGCCCTCGGCCCAACCGAGCACGCGGCGCACCGTCAGCAGGCCATCGTCGCCGGGGGACGCAGCCAGCGCCACAAACGAGGCGCGCGGCTCGTCGCTGTAGGCGATGCCGTGGGTCGCCAGATGCAGAATATCCTGCTGCGGCGCTTCGGCTTGCACGCGGGCCAGGCTGGCCGCCGCGCCCAGCAGCAGCGTGTACCGCGCCGGGTCCAAGAGCGCGGCGATGGCCTGCGCTTCTTGCTCTGCGCCCGGCAGCGACGCAAGCGTCACGGCCAGACCGTCCTGCTCCGGCACGGGCGGCATTGTCGGGTTGCCGGCAATCAGCGTCTGCCGCGCAGCCGGTTCGCCGCGGCGCGCTTCGGCGCGGATCTCGTCCAGCACCGCGGCAGACGGGGTATAGAGCAGCGGCCGGCGGTCAGCCAGCCAACCGCCCTGCTCGTCGACCAGCGCGGCAAAGGGCAGCAGCCACAGCGCGCCGTGGGGTTCGACCGCCAGCAACGTTCCCGCCGCGGGCAGCGCCGCGGCCACGGGTGCGACGAGGTCGTCATAGAACGCCCGCAGCAGCGGTCGGTGGTCCACAGGCCCCGCAGGCGATGGTTGGCTCTGCAGGTGACGCTGCACGTCGACGCCGCGCGGCCGGTCATCCACGGCCAGGGCCGCGCGCAGGGCGGCGACGCGGGCAGCCATCTGCGCGCGCCCCTGGGGGACGCTGTGACCCTGCACGCGGCCATCCGCCGCGACAGCCAGCACCGCGGTCTGGTCGTCGAGCAGATGGAAGACCAGCCGGTCGAGCGGCGGCAGATCCGCTGCGGCGGGCGCGCCGTCCGCCGCCTCATCGTGCGTATCCGGTGCAGGGTGGGGCGGCGAAGCCAGCGCGGGGGCCATCTGCGCCGCCATGTTGAAACCGGCGAACGGATCGCCCTGCGGCAACTGAAGGTCCGCAGCGACATCCGCCGCGGGGCGCGGGCGATAGCGGCGCTGATCGCCCAACAGGTCGGCCAGGGCGCGCCCGCGCGCTTGCTCGGCGACCTGCAGCGCATCGGCATAGGCTTCGGCTGCGCCGTTCCGCCCCCGCAGCATATGCAGCGCGATCAACTGGTCAAAGACGCCGCCTACGCTGTCAAGAAAGGTGACCTTGCCCTCGTCGGTGCGCAACTCCTGGTGGCGCGCGTCGATCAGCCGCAGGCTGGTCTCCAACGCGGCGACCGCCTCATCCAATTGCCCCGCGGCCTGTTGGCAGACGCCCAACCCCCAATAGACGTGCCACAGCGTCTCCTGGTCGCCCGCCTGGGTCGCCAGGTCCAAGGCGCGGCGAAAGGCCTGCGCCGCCTTTGCAAACTGGTTTTGCAGGCGGTAGAGATGACCCAATCCCGCACAGGCGCGACCTTCGCCCAGAGTATCATCGCTTTGGGCATAGAGCGCCAGCGCCTGGGTGTAGAGCGCCAGGGCGCGATCCGGGTCGCCCTGGTCGCGCGCGATCCCGGCTTGCAGGGCGACGGCGCGGCGTGTCTCCGCCGCTTCGCCGGCGCGTTCGAGCAGGCGAACGGCTTCGTCTAGCTCCTCGGCAGCCTGCGCCAGTTGGCCGCGGCGGCGGTGGATCTCGCCCAGGTTGGCAAGGATATAGCCGCGCAGCCGGGGCGCGTCCGCCAGTTCCGGACGGTTGAGCGCCAACGTGTAGGCGTTGAGCGCCGGTTCCTCCTGCGGCTGGCGCAGATAGGCGCTGCCCACGTTGATCAACAGACGGACAGGGAGCAACGGGTCCTGCGCCGCCTGCGCCAAGTCGCGCGCTGTGGGCGCGCTGTACACGTCGGGGACGGCGAGGTCGCGATAGTCGCCAAACTGTTTGCTCACCGCGCCCAGCCGGCGCAGCACCTCGTCGAGTTCCGTTGGGTCCGGTGGGTCCGGTGTGGTGGCCGGTGCGCCCGCGGCCAGCGCCCGCAGCCCCGACTCATAGGCGACGACGGCATCCTGCGCCTCGCCCTGTCGCTCCAACATCTGCCCCAGCCGGTCGAACAAGACGGCCACCAGCCGGTAGCGGCCCTGTTCCTGCGCGCCGCTCAACGCCCGCGCCAGCAGCGCCCGCGCCTGATCAAAACGGCCCGCCGCGGCCGCATCCTGGGCAGCCTGGGCAAACGCGCCAATGTCGCCAGTGTCGCCGATCTCGCCCACCGATAGCCTCCTGACCCACCATCACTCCTGCGCGATCCCCACGCCATCGCTTCAGATTTCGCCGGGGCTGTGCTAAAATTCGGGCTATGCTGCACGAATTGAGCATTCGCAACTTCGCCATTATCGACGACCTGCACCTGCGGTTCGGCGATGGGCTAAACATTTTAACCGGCGAGACCGGCGCGGGCAAGTCGATCATCATCGACGCCCTGGGGCTGCTGTTGGGCGACCGCGCCGCCGCCGAATGGGTGCGCGCCGGCGCCGAACTCGCCGAGATCGAGGCGGTCTTTTTCCTGCCGCCTGCCAACGAGGTCAGCGCCGAGGTGCGCCGCGTGCTGGACGAGCAAGGGCTGGACGAACCGGACGCGCCCGACTGGCTGACCCTGGGCCGCGAGGTGCGTCTCAGCGGGCGCAACATCTGCCGCGTCAACGGGCGCACGGTCAGCCTGCAGATCCTGAGCGACCTGGCCGGCCATCTGATCGACGTACACGGCCAGGGCGAGCATCTCAACCTGCTGCGCCCGCGCACCCACATCCATCTGCTGGACCGCTACGGCGGGCTGCTGTCCCTGCGCGAACAGGTCGCGGGCCAGGTCGCCAAACTGCGTAAAGTGCGCGCCGAACTGCAGCGGCTGCGCCAGGACGCACGCACCCTGGCGCAGCGTGTCGATCTGCTCAGCTTTCAGACCGAAGAGATCTTTCAGGCGCGGCTGCGCCCCGGCGAAGACGACGAACTGGAAGGCGAACGGCGGCGGCTGGGCAACGCCGAAGCGCTGCTGCAACTGACCCAAGCCGCCACCGGCGCGCTCAGCGGCGGCGACGGCGAAATCCCCAGCGCGCTCGACATGGTGGGCGAAGCCGTGGGCCGCATGGAACGGCTGGCGCGCATCGATTCCGACATGCAGGCCATCGCCGACGAGGGTCAGGCGCTGCTAGAGCAGTTGAGCGATCTGGTGCGCAGCCTGCAAGACTATGCCGACCGGCTGGAGTTTAACCCCGAACGGCTGCAAGAGGTCGAGGAACGGCTGGAACTGCTCAGCAACCTAAAGCGCAAATACGGCGACACCGTCGAGCAGATCGCCGCCTTTGGCGAGCGCGCCCAGCGCGAACTGGACAGCCTGAGCAACTGGGAAGTGCGTACCGCCGAGTTGGAGGAGGTCGAGGAAAAACTGCTGCACCTCATCGGCAAGCTCGGCGAACAACTGACCCAGGCACGCTGTCAAGCGGGCGAGCAGTTGGCGCGCCGGGTAGAAGCCGAGTTGGGCGATCTGCGCATGGAGCGTGCGCGCTTCGGCGTTGCCGTCGAGCAGAGCGAGCGCGCCGACGGCGCGTATTTGTCCGGCGGGCGGCGCGTGGGCTTTGACGCTACCGGCGTCGACCAGGTGGAGTTTTTGATCAGCGCCAACCCCGGCGAACCGCTCAAGCCGATGGCGCGCGTCGCCTCCGGCGGTGAAACGGCGCGGCTGATGCTGGCGCTCAAGAGCGTGCTGGCCCATGCCGACGCCACGCCCACGCTCATCTTCGACGAAATCGACCAGGGCATCGGCGGGCGTGTGGGCGCAATCGTCGGCCAAAAGCTCTGGGCCTTGACCGGCCAACACCCGCGCAACGGCGTCGCCGCCATCCCTCACCAGGTGTTGTGCATCACCCACCTGCCGCAACTGGCGGCGTTTGGCGACAAACACTTCACCGTCAACAAGCGCGTGGCGCAGGTGAACGGCGAAGAACGCACCCGCACCATCGTGCGCGACCTGGACGACGGGGCACGCGTCGAAGAACTGACCCAAATGTTGGGCGCGATCAGCGACGCCGGGCGGCGTTCGGTCGAAGAGATGATGGCCGAAGTCAGCCGGGTAAAAAACAGCCCATGACCCGCCTCCCCACCCCTGCCGGAGCGCCCGCCCGCTGTGCGGCGCTGCGCCTGATCCCGGTGCTGCTCGCCCTCTGTATTTGGGCGCTGCCTGCCGCCGCGGCCCCAGTGCGCCAAGCAGACCGGCCCGCTGTCTATGTGTTGACCTTTGACGGCGCGATCACGCCTGTGCTTGAACGCTATCTGATGCGCGCCGTGGACGACGCCCAGACGACCGGCGCGGAAGCGGTCATCCTGCAGCTCGACACGCCCGGCGGCAGCGTCGAGGTCACCAAGTCGATCGTCCAGTCGATCCTGGCTGCGCCCGTCCCCATCGTGGTCTATGTCGCACCGGCGGGCGCGCACGCGGGCAGCGCCGGGACCTTTGTCACGCTCGCCGGCCATATCGCGGCCATGGCCCCCGGCACCAGCATCGGCGCGGCCAGCCCGGTCGACATCTCCGGCGGCGACGTGGACGAGACCATGGCCGCCAAGATCAAAAATATCCTCAGCGCCGATATTGAGAATCTCTCGGCGCGGCGCGGCGACAAAGCCACCGAATGGGCCATTGCCGCCGTTCAGGAAGCCGCCGCAGCCACCGCCAACCAGGCGCTTGAACTCGGCGTGATCGACCTGATCGCCGCCGACCTGCCCGATCTGCTCGCTCAGATAGACGGCAGGACGGTCATCGTCGACGGCCAAGAACGGGTCCTGCATACGGCCGCTGCGCTCACCCAGCCGCAGGAGATGACGCCGATGCAGCGGCTGCTCAACTTCCTGGCCGACCCCAGTGTTGCGGCGATCCTCCTCAGCCTGGGTGTGCTGGGGCTGTTTGTGGAGATCCGCTCACCCGGCTTCGGCGTGCCCGGCATTCTGGGCATCGTCTCGATCTTGCTGGCTTTCTATGGACTAGGGCAACTGGACGCCAATTTGACCGGGCTGGCCCTGATGGCGGTGGCGCTGGCGCTCTTTATCGCCGAAGCCTTTACCCCCACTTTTGGCGTGCTGGCCGTGGGCGGCATCGTCGCCTTTATCTTGGGCGGCGCGCTGCTCTTCGACACGCCCGGCATCCAAGTGCCGTGGACGACGCTGATCGTGCTGGCGCTGGCGCTGGGCGGCTTCACGGTCTTTGCCGGCGCAAAAGCCCTGGCCGCGCAGCGCCAACCGGTCTATTCGGGCGGCGAAGGGCTGATCGGGCGTATCGCCACGGTCAAAGCGCCCTTTGCCGCCGGCGAAACTGGCAGCGTCTTTGTCCAGGGCGAATGGTGGAACGCCCATCTGGACGAAGGCTCCCTCTCCCAAGGCGAGCAGGTGCGGGTCGTCGGGCGCGATGGCTTTACCTTGATCGTCGCACGCATCAGTTGAGTGAGTGGATGGATCAGCAGAACAGTTGGCGGCGCTATCTGACCGACTACAACGAAGGGTTGGGGTTGGTCTACGAGCGCCTTGTACTTAACGACTTTCTAGAGCAGTTGTGCGTGCGCCATGGACTGGAATCGGTGCTGGAGGCCCCGCTCTATGGCATGGCAGGCGTCAGCGGCATCAACGGCGTGGCCTTTGCCCGCCGCGGGCTACGCGTCACCGCCGTGGACGACCAGCCCGAGCGCATCCAAGGCGTGCGGCGCATCTGGGCCGACGACCTGCGCCTGCCGATTGACCTTGTCCAGGTCAGCCCCGGCGGCTGGGGCCGGCTGCCCTTCCCCGACCGCAGCTTTGATCTGACCTGGCAGTGGGCCGGGCTGTGGTATCTGGCCGACCCTGCGGCGCTGCTGCGTGAACTGGCGCGCACCAGCCGCAAACTAGTCTTTGTCGCCATGCCCAACAACATCCAGGTCGGCTATTGGATGCGCAAGCTGGTGATCGACCGCGACTTCTTCCGCGGCCATGACGAACGCTGGACCGGCATAGGGCTGCTCCGCCGTCTGCTCGAAGAGGCCGGCGTCGAGATCATCGGCCAAGGCGTGCTGGATGTCCCCCCCTGGCCCGACACCGTGATGCCCGCCGCCGAAGTCCTCAAGCGGCTGGGCATCCGCAGCGCCCACCTAGAGCGCCAGTTCACCGGCGACGGCTGGCAGTGGAGCACGATGGCCCACTATCTGGGTCAGGAGCCGGATCTGCACCGGCGCGTCATGCGCTATGCCTGGCTTGACCGCGCGCCCCTGCCCTGGCAGGTCAAGAGTATTTGGGCGCATCACCGCTATCTGCTGGGTCGTGTCGCTTAGGAGTACCCTGAACGCGTATTGCCGACAAGGGGGCCTGTATGATCGAACTCGCCACTGCCATCCAACGGTTTGAGTATAATCTCCAGGCGATCCGTGCCCTGGTCGCCGGCGTGGACGAGCGACAGGCGCGCTGGAAACCTGCGCCCGATCAATGGTCAATTGTGGAGGTGATTCACCATCTCTATGACGAAGAGCGCGAGGACTTTCGCCCCCGGCTGGACCTGACGCTGCACCACCCCCACCTGCCCTGGCCGCCGAATGACCCGGGCGCCAAGGTGACGGAGCGGCGCTATAACGAGCAAGACCTGCGCGCGATCCTCACCGCGTTCCAGAGCGAACGCGCCGCCTCGCTCGCTTGGCTTAGCACGCTGGACGCGCCCGACTGGAAACGCAGCCACACGCCGGCCCAATTTGGGACACTGGCCGCCGGCGACCTGCTGGTCTCCTGGCTGGCGCATGATATCTTGCACCTGCGCCAGTTGGCCGAGCTTCACTATCTGTACACCGCCCGCCAAGCGCAGCCCTACGAGGTGGACTATGCCGGCGAGTGGTAAGCATACAGGCCCGCGCTAGACCGTGGCTGCAACCTGGGAATGGCCGGCGACCGGCGACCCGCTCTATGTCTCGCTGGCCGCGGGCGCGCTCACCCTCAGCTTTGCGGGCCGTGCCAGCGTCTCATTCGACGGCGCGGGCCGTCTCTTGGGCGCCTGGTTCGACGGCATCACCTACCGCCGCAGCCTGGATAACCGCGTGCTGGCAAAGTGGATCGACCCTGCTGCAGCCGGAACGCGGGTGCGGCGCTTCTTGTCGGAAGATGAACGCCGCGCCCTAGTCGAACGGGCCTATGCCGCCGCCGCCGATGTGGTGCGCGGCCTGGCCTCGGGCGCGCTAGAGACGAGCAGCAGCCCGGCGGCGTGGAACCGACAGGTACAGGCGTGGCTGTCCGTCGTGGCGGGCTGGTCATGGGACGGACTGCAAGGCGATGCGTGCCGCTTCCATACGATCTACAAGCCGGTGTCGATCCTGCCGCCCGATCAATACATGGCCTTGGTTTTGCAGGCGACCGAGGGCTGCTCCTATAATCTCTGTACCTTTTGCACCTTTTATCGCGACCGGCCCTTTCGCATCAAGTCGGTTGAGGAGTTCGCGGCGCACTGTGACCAGGTGCGCGACTTCCTGGGTGCAGGCATCGGCGTGCGCCGCTCGATCTTTCTGGCCGACGCCAACGCCGTGATCGCGCCGCAGCGCCTGCTGCTGCCGATGCTCGACGCGGTCAATGCCCGCTTTCCCGTGCGCGCGCCCGGCGCACCGCGCGGCGCAAGCTGGGAACTAGAGGGCGTCTATGCCTTTGTCAGCGCGCCGGACGCCCTGCGCAAGCGCGCCGAGGACTTCGCCGCCCTGCGTGAGCGCGGCATGCGCCGGCTCTATGTGGGGCTGGAAACCGGCCACGACCCGCTGCGCGCCTTTTTGGCCAAACCGGGCCGCGCCGCCGAGGTCGTGGAGGCCGTGGCGACGATGAAGGCCGGCGGCATGGAGATCGGCGTGATCTTCATGCTGGGGATCGGCGGCGAAGCCTACCGC
>JADLFO010000149.1 GCA_020845455.1 Caldilineaceae bacterium | reverse complement strand
GTCATCTCATTTTGTGGTCTCATTGTATCGTAATCGGATGGCCGCGCCGTTGGCGCGGGCAAAGAGGACTAGCGTAACAGGCGCTCTATGAAGAACCATTCGATCACCTGCTGCGCCATCAAGAGGAGCAACGGCAGCAGCGCCACCGATAACAGTTTCGCCAGTGTGCCGGGCGGCCAAGGCCAGGTGGGCAGCGCCATCAGATATTGCTCCTGACGCACAAGCGCGTCGATCTGTTCCGCCACTGTCCCGGTCGTCAGGGTTGCGGTCGCCGCCGGCTCTACCCCGGCCAGGGTATCATGCAAGCGTTTGAACGCGGTCTCAAGCGCCTGGCGCACTTCGCGCAAGGCCTGTTCTTTGTCGTCCACCAAGTGCCGGTGCATGCCTACCACAGGCAGGATGAAGATCGCTAAGATGGATGCTAGGCCGAGCATGTACATCCCAAGCGCGACCGGGTTTGTGTGCGTGGCCGGGAACAGATAGAAAAATGCATAGATAAACAGAATGCCGATACATAGGCGTCAATGACCAACGGCTAAAGCACGTTGGCTTGTCCCTGGCGCTACCATCAACGTTCCGATGGCATCCGAGACGTGTGGCGGATTGACAACCGCCCTGCGGCCAATGTTCACCGCAGCGATATAGTCTGCAAGGCCAGAGTACCCGCAGTCCACACAGAGGAATTCATCTTGAGTTTTGCGATTGGCTTTATCGACATGACCACAGCAAGGGCAGGTGCGCGAGGTGTTACGCGGGTCAACCGCGACCACTGGCACGCCAAGCATCTTGGCTTTGTACTCGATAAACTGTCGCAATTGGTGGAACGACCAACTATGCAATGTCGCTCTCTGTGGCTTTCTAGCCTTTACCCGCCCACGGATGCCGGTCAATTCTTCGACGGCGATACCCTGGCCGGTGCATTTAGCCTTTTCGACAATGCGCTTGCTGATAACGTGGTTGGTATCGGTGGCAAATCGTTGCTCTTTGCCCGACAACTTACGGAGGCGGCGACGCGTAGACTTCGTGCCTTTGGCCTGCAACTTGCGGCGCAACTGGCGACGGCGATAACGAATCGCCCTGATTGCCTTGCCCTGATGAACTTCACCTGTGCTATCTACCGCGATGTCGGCAATGCCCAGATCGACACCAAGAAAACCGTCAACGTCGGATGGGTCGGGCGTTTCAATCTCGCAAGCGGCAAACAGGTAGAACTTACCGTCAACCAGGCACAGGTCAGTTTCGCCGCGTTGACCTGCCAAGAGTTCAAGCTGCCTTTGCCCGCAGACAAACGGGATACGCAAGCGACCCCCCGTAGACCAAATACTCACTTCCTGTTTGTCCACGAACCAACGCAGGATACGCGCGTCGTAGGCAATGCCGCCATGCGGTTTGAACGTGCGCTTGGTGCGCTTGTCCAGCTTGTAGGCGTCGGCAACCTTGCTGATGGTGCGGATGACAACCTGGGCCGTCAAGCCGGTCGCTTCGCGAATAGGGATGTAGACCAACTTTTGAAGGCCAAACTGATTGAAAGTGCGTTCCTGCCAAGCAATGTTGCTGATTTCATTGCACGCAGCGTTGGTTGTCTCAAGCGTTTCAAGGAGGTATTTATGCTGTTCAGTGTCGGGAAGCAGCTTCACTTTGGCAGTCAATTTCATACTCCAAGTGTAGCACAGATGAGCAGATTTATCAAATGTTTGACATACCAGGAAACGGAGACGGCGCAATTCCTCCCACGGCTAAAGCGGTGGGCTTCCTTGCGCCAAAGAGCGTGAAAGCTATCCACCCAACTGGCCGCATGAGCTGAACCGCGCCGTCCGGCAGGAAACATAACCGACTGTTTCAGGTTTGACATAGCAGGGTTTACAGGCCGGTCAGGCCATGACGGCAAGCTACGATGCAACAGACACCCCGGTGAGGATACCGACGCGGCCTAGACTACCCCGCTTTGGAAGGTCTGTCAACCTAGTCGTGTGAAGCGAAGCGCCAGGGGTGCCGGCAGGTTCCTGTGCATCGGGTGTAGGCCGGAAGCGATGCGAGTTTGCTTGACGCTACCCAGATGTTGAGTGCGCTTCGTTTTCGCACGCTCCAGCCGCGCCGGGCCAGCGCCTTTGACGGTATCATGCGCCCGCGCAAGGTGCGGCGCTGCCCATCGACCAAGACGCGCTGCTGCTGGCGTTGCGCAGCGGAACCGCCGAGATCGACCGGCGCTGGGGCGACTAGCGTCGAGCGTCCGCAGGCTCTATCCCCGCCTGTACCCACTCCCTATCCATCCATCTATAGAGATCGCGCGCCCTATCGTCTAGGCTAGACGGCAGGCATGCCGCTGAAAGGAGAGATGATGACGCCGATTTTACCGCCGGATGAGCCGCCGAACCGGTCGCCGGAGCGACCTGATTCCTGGTATCGGCGCGGCTGGGTCTATTCCAACCGGCCCTACGGAGGCTGTGGATGTCTTTATACGCTTGTGGTCGTCTTTTTGATCTTGATCGTGCTCTCCTATTTCATCCCGTCTCTGGCCTTTTGGAATGCCTATTTTTAGCCGGCGCATGACCTAAATGCACAGCTTCGGTTGAATGCAGGGCGGCTTTGCGCAAAGGGCCGGCTGCAATGACGGACAGCAAATGAATCACAAGAATCACAAGAAAGGATGTCACGATGGCTCACTACGGCACAGACAGGCTCGAAAGCGGCGACCCTACCGGGCGGCGCAGCATCTTGAACACCGTTCATGAGGGGATGGCGGTCTATGACAACGCCGATGACCGCATTGGCGTGGTGGATTTTGTCCACTTTGGGGCCGCCTCTGACGTTCAACAGGAGCGCGGCACCGGCCCGGCGTCCCCAGGCCCGGCGGACAGCCCGCAGATGCGCGAGGATTCGTTCATCGACAACCTGGCCGAAGCCTTTTCGCCGGATGAGATCCCCGACCAGCTGCGCAGCAAGCTGCTGCAGGAGGGTTACGTTCGTTTGGATGCGGCCGGCCTCTTTGCCGCCGACCGCTTCATCACCCCCGATCAGATCGCGTCGGTGCGGGAGGACGATCTCCATCTGAACGTCTCGCGCGACCAACTGATCAAGCGGCGCTGAACGCAAGACAACACAACGGGCAGCACATCACTGTCACAAATACAGGCGGGGCGATCTCAGGATCGCCCCGCCTGCGCGTGGATAGAACATGGATAGATCGACCGACCGGCGCATCTGCTATACTGCTCTTGCCGGAACCGCCGGCGCGGCAACTCATAGACCCTGCCAAAAGAAGGGCGGCGCAGCCGATGTCTTGGTCTACTCCCGCACGCCGGGATCTTGTTTCACTCTTGCTGTTGACGGCGGCCGCGGTGGGGCTGCTCTTGGCCCTGCCGCCCGAACAGACGTTGGGCACGGTGATCCGCGTGATCTTTCTGCACGGCGCGCTGGTGCAGGTGGGGCTGCTGATCTTTGCCGCGGCGGGCATCCTGGCGCTGGTCTATCTCTGGACCCGACGATCCGGCGTAGGTGACCCAACCGTGTATGGCTGGTTGGTGGCGGCGCAGCGCACGGGCCTGGTGATCTGGGTGGTCTACGCCCTCTCCAGCATGCTCTCAACCTACTTGGCCTGGGGGCAGTGGGTTGCCTGGGACGAGCCGCGCGTGCGCGCCAGCGCCGGCGTGTTGTGGTTTGCCGTGGCCTGCTGGCTGCTGGCGTGGTGGGTTGCCAGCCCGCTCTTTCGCGCCCTGGCGAACATCGTGCTGGCCGGCGCGGCCTGGTGGTTGATCAAAGGGGCGACAATCTTCCGCCACCCCTTCGACCCGATCGGCGAGTCGGGGTCGCCGACCTACCGGCTGATCTTTGCGGCGCTGATGGTCGTGATGCTGCTAATGGCAGCGCTGCTCATGCGCCGTCTACGACCGCTGAATTCCCCCTAGGCTGACCCAATTCTTCAACCTGCCGCAGATGCCATCAATCGACGGCGGCATTCGTGTTGTTAAGTCTGAAGGAGAGATCTATGCTATGGCAGCCTATAAGCAGAGGACCATCGTCGTCACCGGGGCTACAGGCCTCCAGGGTGGCGCAGTCACTCGTCACTTGCTCAAAGATGGGTGGCATGTCCGGGCGCTGACACGCAACGCGGCGAGCCAGCCGGCGCAGGCGCTTGCCAGGCTTGGCGCAGACGTGGTGCAGGGTGATATGGGCGACACGGCAACCCTCCGTCCTCTCTTCTCCGGCGCATATGGTGTCTACAGCGTGCAAAACCCTTACCCCAGCGGGCCGGAGGCCGAAGTTACGCAGGGCAAAAATGTCGCCGATGTGGCCAAGGAGAGCGGCGTAGAGCATCTGGTCTATGGTTCTGCCGGGATCGGGAAAGAGGGTACAGGAATTCCTTCGTGGGAAACAAAACTGCAGGTCGAGAATCACATGAAGGCGATTGAACTACCGCTGACGATCCTGCGCCCGATGGCCTTTATGGAGTTGATGATCGACCAGAAGTTCTTCCCGGCGATTGGCACATGGCAGGTGATGGCGGCGCTGATGGGATCAGCGCGCCCTATTGGCTGGGTCTGCACCGACGATCTGGGCGCCATCGCCGCTAAAATGTTCGCCGCCCCCGACCGGTTCATTGGGCAGGAACTGAGCCTCGCCAGCGACGTGCAATCACTCGAACAGTGCCGCTCACTCTATCGGGAGGTGATGGGCAGGAATCCGCCGCACTTCCCCCTACCGGCCTGGCTGTTCAAACGCTTTGGGTTTGCAGGCAGGGACTTGACGGCCATGTGGCGTTGGTTGCACACAGAGACCATCGACCTGGATACCACCCCGACCCGAATGATTCACCCGGACGCACTCACCGTGCGCGCCTGGTTGAACAGACAGAAAGCGACACAGACAGCATCCACCTAAAATGCCAAGCAGGGGATCTCAGGCTCGACAGCGGAACACAGAGGCGTGGGCGGGCGAGGGCCAGCCTCAGCCGGGCACGACGCGCCAGGTGAGGCACAGATAGGGCGCGGCGTCCAGCGCGGCCTGATAGGCGGGCGTGTCGGGAAAAGTGGTCTGATCCAACAGCCGCCCGTGGATGCTCACGCTGAATTCGTCCACGCCAAAGGGCCAAGGCGCGAAGCGGATCGTTTGGTCGTCCCAGGTCATGCGAATTTCTGCGTATGCGCCCTGGAAATCCACCGGACAGTGACGCAGCGTCCGTTCTCGCGCCCACGGCATACAGACTTGCAGGCTGGCATTGTCGCCAAACTGGAGCAGGCGGGTATGCGCCTCGATGACGGCAGGCCGCAGCGCCGGCCCCAAGACAGCATCCGCGGCAAAGGTGTACGCCGCCTGGGCGATACGCAGTTCTTGGCCGGAGATAAAGCCTTTGACCGCCAACAACTCCCCCCCTGTGATCCGGTCGATGCCATCCAAATAGAGCAGGCTGGCATGCCAGCCCACCAGCAGACCCGCATAGGGATGTTGGGCGGCGGCGCGCTCGACGCCGAGTTGCCAGAGCGCCAGCTTTTCCGCCGGCGGCGGGCCATGCAAAAAGTCCATCGGCGCGCCGTCGGGCCGGAGCTGCGGCGCTAGCTCCCACTCATACCAGCCGTTGTCATGTTGGGCAATGCCGGCCATCACCGGCGCATAGGGCGTGGGCGCAGCAAAGTCGCGGTTGCCCCAATGGCGGCAGAACTCGGCGGCCATCAGCCCGTGGCTGGTCTGGTTGATGCAGAGCAATTTGTCTTCAGCATGTGGACGGATGATCACCGCGCACTCACTTTTCGGCTTGACGATAGGTAAAGACGGCCACGCCCAGCGGCGCGCCCAGCAGCATCGCCAGCAAGCGCGCCCAGCCGGGCAGACGCAGCAGCCTGGCCCACAGCCCATAGCCCGCCAGCAGCCCCACCCCGCCGATCACCACCATCGGCGGTACAGGCGCTTCGCTCCCCGGCGTATTAAAGACCGCAGCCTGCATCTTGTCGATCTGCCCTTCGGCCTGGGCGCGGCTCCAGTCCAGATAGAGCGGGATCAGCAGCAGCGGATAGAGCAGACAAAGAATAAAGCGGATCATATTTCGGCGAAGATATCGATCATCAGCTTGACATCGCCCAGCGGATAGAGGATGGGGCAGGTAGCGCCGTTCGCCATGTATTCGCGCACCTTGGCCTTGACCTCGGCGGGCGTGCCGCTGGCGGTGATGCGCTGCACCAGTTCATCCGGCACCAGCGGCATAGCCTGGCGCACCTGCTCTTTGGTGGCGGGCCAGCCCAAGATCGACCGGATTTTCTCCACTACCTCCGGCTTGACGCCGCTGGCCTTGGCGATGTGCGGCTGCTGCGCCAGGTATTGGGTGAGCAGTTCGCGCGCCCCATCCAGCGCCGTCCGGCGGTCCTCATGCACTGAGCAGACGATCAGTTGGGGCCGGTCGATGGCCTCCAGGCTGCGCCCGGCGCGGGCCGCGCCGCGCTCGATCTGTTCCAGGGCTTGCAGGTTGTAGTCGGGCGGCACGCAGTAGTTGAGCACCACCCCGTCGGCGATCTCGCCCGCCATCTCCATCATCTGCGGGCCGGTCGCGCCGATCAGGATCGGCACATGGCGCGGCTCGCGGCGGCCGTGTACCACATCCAACTCGATGCCGTCCACATGATGGAATTCGCCGTGGAAGGTCACATTCTCCATGGCGAGCAGGCGGCGCATGACCTCAATCGTCTCGCGCATAGCGAGCAGCGGCTTGCGCCGCTCGATGCCCACATTGCGCGCCAGCGGGTCCCACCATGCGCCGATGCCGCAGAGGATGCGGTTGGGGGCCAGGTCGTCTAGGGTGAGAAAGGTGGCGGCCAGCAGGCCGATGTTGCGCGTCCAGTTGTTGATCACGCCAGATCCGACCCGGATACGCTCGGTGACCGCAGCAAAGGCAGCCATGGGTACAATGGCATCGCGCACCAGACGGCTTTCGGCCTGCCACACCGCTTCAAAGCCCTTCGCCTCGGCATAGCGCACATACTCCATGCCATCACGGATGGGGTGCTTGTCCTGCAAATAGAGGGCCACCCGCTGCCGGGCGGGTTGGGATGCGCTGCCGGTGGACATCATGGAATGCAGCCTTTCGCATGGGGCGGCGAGGTCTTCAGGGTTGGGCTTCAAGTTCGGGCGTAGTGTACACCCAAGCCAGGAGGGCGTCAAGGCAAGTTGGGTGGGCCTGGGGGGCGTGCTATAATCGGGCCATGAGCGCAAAACCATCTGCCTGGCCCCCTACCGCCGTCGCGCCGCACAACGGGCAAGAACCTGTGCCCGACCCTGCCTTGGACTGGCCGGTCTTGCAGCGATTGGTGCGCCAACGCCGTTCCATCCGCCGCTATACGGACCAGCCCATCGACCGCGGCCTGCTTGAGGACCTGCTGGATGCCGCGACCTGGGCGCCATCGGCGCACAACCGCCAGCCCTGGCGCTTTTGCGTGGTGACCGGCGGCGCGGCCAAACAGCAGTTGAGCGCAGCCATGGGCGCACGCTGGCGCGCCGACCTGAGCGCAGACGGCGCCGACCCGGCGGAGATCGAACGGCGCGTCGCCATCAGCCATGCGCGCATCACCGGCGCGGCCGCGCTGGTGATCGCCAGCCTGAGCTTGGAGGAGATGGACATCTATCCGGACGCGGCGCGCAGCCAGGCTGAATGGACCATGGCCGTGCAGAGTGTGGCGCTGGCCTGCCAAAATCTCCTGCTGGCGGCCCACGCCGCGGGGCTGGGCGCGTGTTGGATGTGCGCGCCGCTCTTTGTGCCGGAACTGGTGCAGACGGCGCTGGCGCTGCCCTCCGCCTGGCAGCCGCAGGCGCTGATCACCCTGGGCTATCCAGCCGAGACCAAGACCAAAGGGCGCGTCCCGTTGAGCAGCCGCGTCATCTGGCGCTAGATCGATGGCGCGAGGCTTGGCCTGCGTGCGTGACAGTGAAATGGAATGGACTTATGACTTTTTCGCGTGTAGTGGCGCTGGCCGGCGGCGTCGGCGGAGCCAAGCTGGCGACCGGTCTGCAAGAGGCGCTCCCCCTCGGCGCGCTGACTGTGGTGGTCAACACCGGCGACGATTTCGAACATTGGGGGCTGACGATCTGCCCCGACCTCGATACGGTGATCTACAACCTGGCCGGCATCCACAACCCGGCCACCGGCTGGGGCCGCGCCCACGAAACCGGCTATGTGCTCAAAGCCATGAGCGAGTTGGGGGGCGAAGACTGGTTCCGGCTGGGCGATCGCGACCTGGCGCTGCACCTGCGACGCACCGAATGGCTGCGCCAGGGCATTCCGCTCAGCGAAGTGACCGACCGGCTGCGCCGCGGCTTTGGCATCCCCAGCACGGTGCTGCCCATGTGTGATGAGCCGGTGCGCACGCTGGTGCATACCGACGAGGGCGATCTGCCCTTTCAGCACTACTTTGTGCGCCGTCGCTGCGAACCGCTCCTGATCGACCTCAGCTATGTGGGCGCAGAAAAGGCGCGCATACCCGACGCGGCGCATGAGGCCATCCACGCCGCCGAGGTCATTGTCTTTTGCCCCAGCAACCCCTATCTCAGCCTCGACCCCATCCTCAGCGTGCCGTCGATGCGCCGTCTGCTGCGCGATGTGCGCGCCTGGAAGATCGCGGTGACGCCGATTGTGGGGGGCGAAGCGATCAAGGGGCCTGCCGCCAAGATGATGCGCGAGATGGGCCAGATGATCAGCCCGTTGACGGTGGTCGATCACTTCGCCGACCTGCTCGACGCCTTTGTGCTCGACAACACCGACGCCGTGCTGCACGACGCCGTGCAACTGCCCACGCTGGTCACCGACACCATCATGACCGACTTGCAGAGCAGACGCCGCCTGGCCCAGGAGATATTGGACTTTGTCACCGGGCTGGACGGGTCGGGCAATCTGCCGGCCACGCCGCCCGACGCGCGGCTGTCGGCCTCGTCCTAGATGCGAGGGTCACGCCGCCCATGCCCCTTGGATCTCCGTCTGTCGCGTTGGCGATCTGGCTGGTCGTGCCGGTGAAACCGCTGGACGAAGGCAAGAGCCGCTTGGCCGCAGCCCTGAGCCTGGAGGAGCGCGCCGCGCTCAGCCGCCGCTGGCTGCTGGGCGTGCTGCGGACGGCGCAGACGTCGGGCTGCTTTGCAAGGCGGGCGGTGATCAGCCGGGACGCGGCGGTGCTGGCGCTGGCCGCCGCGCAGGGCGCTGTCCCGATCCGCGAAACCGGGGAGACGCTCAACGCTGCGCTGGAGCAAGCGCGGCGGGAGGAGTGTGTCGCCGGGGCCGATGCGCTCTTGGTGCTTCCCTCCGATCTGCCGCTGCTCACCGTGGGCGATCTGCATGCCCTGGTCGCACTGGCCGCGGCGGGCGCAGGCATGGTCATCGCGCCCAGCCATGACGGCGGCACCAATGCGCTGCTGCTGCGCCCGCCGCAGGCTATCCCCTATGCGTTTGGCGAGGGGAGCTATGCCCGCCATACGGCGCTGGCCGCGGCGGCTGGGCTGCCCTGCTATACCTATCGCTCCGACACGCTCGCCTGGGACGTAGACCACCCGGAAGATTTGCGCGTGGAGGCGCTGTCCTGGGGAGTAGGGGGGGTCAACTCTCAGTCAGCTTGAGGAAGCGCGCGTACGCCTCATCCCAGCCGGCGTCGGGGCGCGGGTCAAACTGCTCCTGCGTGATCGATGCGGCGATGGCAGCGCGGCCTTCCTCTAGACCAGCTAGATGGCCGGTGGCGATGGCCTGCACCATCACATTGCCGAGCGCGGTCGCCTCCACCGGCCCGGTCACCACCGGGCGGCGGCACGCATCGGCGGCCAGTTGGCAGAGCAGCCGGTTCTGGCTGCCGCCGCCCACAATCCGCAGCGTCTCCAGCCGGTGACCGGCCAACTGCTCCAACGCCTCCAGCACCCCGCGATAGCGCAGCGCCAGGCTTTCTAGACAGCAGCGCACCACCTGGCCCACGGTCTCCGGCATGGGCTGGCCGGTGCGTGTACAGTAGGCGCGGATGGCGTCGACCATCTGGCCGGGGGCCAAAAAGTCGGCGGCGTCGGGGTTGAGCAGCGAACGGAAGGGTTCGGCGGCGCGCGCCTGGGCCATCAGTTCATCCCAACTGTAATCATGCCCTTCACGCTGCCACTGGCGGCGCGCCTCTTGCAGCAGCCACAGCCCGGCGATGTTCTTGAGCAACCGGATCGTGCCCGCTACGCCGCCTTCGTTGGTGAAGTTCAACCGCTGCGACATCTCGTTGATGATCGGCTGCGCCGTTTCGATCCCCATCAAGCTCCAGGTACCGCTGCTGATATAGAGGCTGGACGCGTCCAGCCCAGGGATGGCGGCCACGGCGCTGGCGGTGTCGTGGCTGCCGGGTGCGATCACCAACGGTTCGCCGCCCAACCCGGTCTGCGCGCGCACGGCGGCGCGCAGCGGCCCCAAGACCGTGCCGGGCGCGACGATCTCCGGCAGGATGCCGGTGGGCAGCCCCAGCCGCGCCAGCAGCCCGCTCGCCCAGCGCCGGTCGGCGGCGTGGAGCATTTGGCTGGTGGAGGCGATGGTATATTCCGCCGCCTTGCGGCCGGTCAGCCAGTAGTGAAAGAGGTCGGGGATCATGAGCAGCGTATGCGCTGCGTCGAGTTGGGGGTCATGCTCCTGGCGCATAGCGAACAGTTGAAAAAGCGTGTTGATCTGCATAAACTGGATGCCGGTCTGGGCAAAGATGGCATCGCTGGGCACGGCGGCAAAGGCGCGTTCGGGCATGCCGTTGTTGCGAGCATCGCGATAGTGAACGGGGTTGCCGAGCAGCCGCCCGGCGCGGTCGAGCAGGGCGAAGTCTACACCCCAGGTATCCACGCCGATGGCTGCTGGGGGCGTCTGCTCCTGGGCCGCACAGCGCGCCAGCCCGGTCTGGATGTCGCTCCACAGACCGAGCGCGTTCCAAAAGAGCCGTCCCATGGCTTCGACCGGCCCATTGGGGAAGCGGTGCAGTTCTTGCAGCGTAAAGCGTGCGCCGTCCCAACGGGCCAGCAGCACGCGTCCATTAGACGCGCCCAAATCGGCGGCGATGAAATTGACAGTGGGCATTACACGACTCCTAGAGATTTCCGGCCCAATCTAGCGTCTCAGCATGGCGAAATAGGAATCACCTGCCAGCCATGCCAAATCGAGATCGCCATGCGTTACTATGTGGGGCGCAACCTCAAAGGCCGGATCGTTGATAAAGAAGTTTTGATCGTCATAACCACAAAGAACGACGGCATGCGGTGTCTGTACTTGCCAATAAGGTAGTTCGCCGGTCCACACAAATGCCGCCGGAGGGAACCCGGCATCAAGCGCATCGAACAGGTCAACTAGTTCGCCTTGCCGATGAACGACCTCCAGACCTGAACCCAGGGTGTCTATACGCAGCAATCGAGAATGTGGCGTCCCCCAAGGCGCGATATCGAGGAGCGACAACAGCCGCGCATAGGGTATGTCAATGCCGAGTGCAGACAACATCATGGCAGCACATGCAGCAAGACAATCGGATTCAGACTGCTGGCGGCGGTGGGGTACCGGCAATAAGCGCTTGGGCACGGCTCTCTAGCTGCACGGTTAGGGTTGGATCTACCAGCAACTGACCTGTACGCGCATCGACATCGAGTGTGCCGACGACGCCGAGCAGACCCCGGATCGGCGTTGCCAGTACAATAGGAACGCGCCAGACCAACCGCCCTTGGCTAAAGACCAGGGCAGGGGTCTCACCTTTCATCAGATGGCTAATCTTGCTCGCGACATAACCACTCACCTTTTGGGCGGCTGTATAGGCTGTAATGTTGAGCGCAGGTTCGCCGGGGGCCGCGATCAATGTCTCCCCCTGCTCGCCCTGGTAAACCCAATTGGTATCCAAAGCCATTCTTATCTCCTGCGAACGTGCGATTCGCTGCGATTATAGCTATTGTAGCATCGAATCCGCCTCTACGCGGGTCAGACGATTTCTAGCGGCAGGTTGGCTTGTTCGAGGGCGGCGCGCTGCTCGGCGCTGAGGTTTGAATCCACCAGCAGCGTGTCAAGTTCCTCCGGCAGCATCGAACTGGCAATATAGACATTGCCGATCTTGCTGTGGTCCACCAGCGCCACGATCTGCTGCGCCGCCTGCGCCATGGCGCGTTTGAGCTGCGCCTCGCGCAAGTCCGACTCCATCAGCCCATGTTCAAGCGTAAAGCCGCGGCAGCTTAGAAACGCCACGTCGACGTGCAGACGGCGCAGCAGTTCGGGCGTCAATAGATCCACCAGGCTGCTGGACTGTTTGCGCAGGATGCCGCCGACCACGATCGTGGTGATCTCCGGCGCAAAGCTCAGTTCCAGCGCCGCATACAACCCGTTGGTGATCACCGTCAGCCCTTGGATATGGCGCAGGAGGCGCGTCATCTGAAAGACGGTCGTGCTGCCATCCAAAAAGATGGTTGCGCCGGGCCGCACAAACTTAGCGGCGTGCGCCGCCAAGCGCCGTTTTTCCTCCAGCCCCAACTGCTGGCGCGCCGCAAAGCGCAGTTCAAGCTGGCCGCGGCCCGAAAAGACCGCGCCGCCGCGCACGCGCGTCAGATAGCCCTGGTCCTCCAATTGTTGGAGGTCCTTGCGGATGGTCACGTCCGAGACGCCCAGCCGTTCGCTCAGCCCCGTAACCGTGACCTCATCCTGGCGGCGCAACTCCTCGATGATCAGTTCACGACGCATATCGCTGGAGGGCGCCTCGCCTGCCGGCATGCTGTCTGGGTGATTTGAGTCCATCTTGGCCCTCTTAGTGGGCACGCGCCGCGCCCTGCAACTGTTGGCGACGGTAGTGCTCGTCAAGGCGGTTGTCAATGCGTTCGGCCTGCTGATCGGGCAGGAAGTTCGGGCCGCCCAAGGTATATGCGCCGACAATGATCTTGGCCCATTTGTCCGCCATGAGCGTGATGTTCAAGGCCTCCTGCGCGGTTTGGCCCAGGGCCACCAGCCCATGGTTGACCATGAGCAGCAGTTTGGGCGCATGGCCGTGGATATCTTGATAGCGGCGCAGTTCGGCGCGCACCGCCACCGCCAGCATAAAACCGGGGTCGACATAGGGCACGACGGCAGGGTGGCGACCGCAGACCACAATGCCGTCTGGGAAGAGGTGACGCAGGAAGGGTTCGGCGCCCAACCGGCTGCACAAAACCTGGTTGACCGAAACGGCGTGGGTGTGCGCCACCCACGCCGCGCCGGCTTCCGCCAGGCAGAGCGCGTGTAAAAAGGTCTCGACCGAGGGGCGACGGGACTGCGGGTCCACAAGTGCGGCCATCAGGGCCTGGCCGACCTCCTGGTCGTCCATCTGGTCGCGCGCCATCAACTCCATGATGGCCGCGGTGTTGACCTGGCTAAAGCCCTGGGCGGTGATATTGCTCAGTTGGCTGCCCGACGCCTTGACCCAGAAGGCGCCATCATCGCAGGCGGCGCTGGTATTGCCTTCGCCCAAGATCGCCAACTGGCGCTCTTCGCGGCCCAGTTCATGCGAAAGCCAGATCAGTTGATCCAAGATCGAATTGGTTTGCATAGCTGTCCTCGTTTTTCCCATCAGTTTTCATATTTCCCACCGCGGCTGCCCGGCTGCATCCCACGCTGCCAGCATCGCTGCGCCTTGCTCCACCAGCGCCAGCACCGCGGCGGCCTCGTCAGGGTCGGGCGCAGCGGGCCGCCAGAGCGCAGGCAGCAGCAAGGCCGGAGTAGCCTGAGCATCCAGCGCACGCAGCGCCGCCGCGGCCCCCAACGCATAGCGCCGCGGCCGGATGCCGTGGGCCAGGGCCAAGCGCATCGCCCCCACCAGCCGGTCATCCCAGCCCAGCTTGCGCGCCGGGTCGCGGCCCACGCGCGCCGTGGTGTCGCGCAAAAAGGGGTTGACCATGCGCGCCAGCAGATCATCGGCAAAGCGGGCAAACGCCGCCGGCGTGAAGAACGGGTCCACCCCGGCGTATTTTCGGATCAACGCCGCACCCGATTCCTCCACCAAGGCGGCCCGCAAGAAGGCCGGCGCGCCCGGCAGATCGCCCAACTGCGCGATCTGCGCCAGCCCCAACCAGAGGCCCACATAGGCGGCCAGAGCATGGACGGCGTTGTGGCCGTAGAGCTTGGCCGCCTCAAAGGGGCGCAGGTCGTCCTTTTCCTCAAAGACGGCCAGACCGCGGTCAAAAGGCGGCGCAGCCGGGCCAAAGTCCACCCGCCCGATCAGGATATGGTTGAACGCCTCGACCAGAAAGGCGCGGGCGCTGTCCGGCGTCACCGGCGTCAGGTCGCCGAGCGGGACGATGACCCCGCTCATCTTGGCGATCACTGTGTCGACAAAGCGCACCTGTGCGGCCGCGGCGACGCGTGTATCCTCCGGCATGGCCCCCAGCACGGCAGCCTGCAGCAGCGCCGCGGCCTGGGGATGGTTTTCGGCGGCGTAGACCACGGCGCGTGGGCCGTTGGTGACGACCTTGCGGCGCAGCCCCTCGGCCAAGATGCGCTGCAAGCCGGCGGGGCCGGGCGCGGTATAGATATCCACGCTGGGTACGGCGGTAGCGATCTCCTGGGCGGCGGCGATGGCCTGCGCCAGCCGGCCGCGGTCGGCATCAACCGCCGGGTTCTCGATCTGAATCGGCCCCACCTTTACGGTTTCGCAGCGGTCGGCGTGGGCGACATTGACGGCGTAGACGCCCCCCGCCCGGCGCAGCGCGGCTACCGTCTCCGGCGCGACCTCCGCCACGACGATGCGGCCAAAGGCCCCGCTTGCCTGCGCTTCCAGCCCAAACAGCCCTGCCTGGATCGCGCCAAAGCCAAAGCCCACAAACGTGGCCTCCCCGCGCAAGCGCATGTTCAGCCCATCTCCTGCCCGCCGGTCACGTTGATCGCCTGCCCGGTCATGTAGGAAGCCTGGTCCGAGGCCAAAAAGACCACGACGTTGGTCACGTCTTGATAGGTGCAGCCGCGCTTCATCGGCACCTGATCCACATAGCGCCGGCGCACCTCTTCGACGGTGATCCCCAGCCGTTCCGCATACTGGCCGTAGAGCGAATCTACCCACAGCGGCGAATCGAGCAAGTTGCCGGGGCAGATGGCGTTGACGCGGATGCCATACTCGGCCAGTTCCAGCGCCAGGCTTTGGGTCAGCCCGACCCCGCCAAACTTGCCGGCCGCATAGGCGGAGTTCTTATAGCTGCCCTTCTTGCCGGATTTGGAGTTGATCTGGAGGATCACCCCGCGGCGCTGCTCGATCATGATGCGCGCCGCATGTTTGGCACAGAGGAAGTAGCCGGTGAGATTGACATCCACCACCTTGCGCCAGCGATTTAGGTCAAACTCGACCAACGGGCCGGAGATGACGATCCCGGCGTTGGCGACTACCAGGTCGAGACGGCCAAACTGATCTAGGGTGCGGGCGAACAGCGCTTCGACCTGCTCCTCTTGGGTCACGTCCACAGCGGCGGCCAGGGTACGGCGGCCTGTGGCCGCGGCCACCTCGGCGGCGGTGGCTTGCGCGCCCTCGGCGTTGAGGTCGCCGACGACGACGTGAGCGCCTTCGTCGGCCAGACGGCGCACAATCGCCGCGCCCAGCCCCTGCGCTGCGCCGGTCACAACGGCCACTTGGTCAAGCAACGGTTGGCTGTGCATAGCTTCACTCGTTTCGCGTCATTCGTTTTATAGCAAGAGGCGCAGCAGTTCCTCTTCGGCTGCTTGGGTCCAGCTTTCGCCTTCGCCCAGTTTGGCATAGACCGTGGGCAGCACCGTTTTGAGACCCGGCAGCGCGGTCAACGGCAGCGGCTTGCTCAGGTTGGGGAAGATCACCACCTTGCCGGGGAAGCGGCCCTCGGCGACGGCGGCCAAGCCATCGGCCACCCCTTCCAGCCCGGCCACCGCCGAGACCGATTTGTTGGGCGAAAGCACCTTG
Source organism: Caldilineaceae bacterium (assembly GCA_020845455.1). GTDB lineage: Bacteria > Chloroflexota > Anaerolineae > Caldilineales > Caldilineaceae > QEUY01. The sequence continues at coordinate 32,364 of JADLFO010000149.1, read as the reverse complement.
CTTTCGGTCATATCGCGCATCATCGCTAGGTCGGCGATCGACGAGCCGCTGACGCCCGTATAGCGCACATTGCGCCGCACCACGGCGTTGATGTCGAACATGGCCTGCGTGCCGCGCGGCAGCCCGGCAAAGACATTCATCACGCCGTTGCCGGCCAAATGGGGCATCGCCATCTCGACGGCAGGTACGCTGGGGGCCATCACGGCGATGTCGTCATAGCCCTGGCCGCCGCTTTCGGCAGCCATGCGCGCCGTGAACTCGGCCACATCCGCATAGCTCTCCTGCGAGATGCAGACCAGTTCGACGCCTGCCTCTTGCGCCGGGCCGGCGAACTTCTCCTCCACGGCGCGGATGCGCGGCAGGTGCAGGTTGGTCGCCACGATCTTGCGCGGGCGCTCGGCGATCTCCAGGGCGCGCTGGAGATGCATATGGCCCATCGGCCCGCCTGCGCCCAGCACCCAGGTTACGCCGCCGGGGCGCAGTTGCGTGCGGATCGGCGCATAGGCCGCCGAGATATCGGCGCCGGCTGCGCCATAGAGCGCCAGGCTGTCATAGTGCAGCCGCCCGATGTCAAGCTGCACCGTGCGCGGCACTTCCTGGTCGGCGATCACGGCAAACGTGCCGCCTTTCGACAGGCGCGGGAAGGTGCGCTCCATCAGCGCCGGGTCGGCCCCCAAGATGACAATGTCATCATACTGCCTGCCGTCGGCGTCGGCGATCACGGTCACGCCCGTTTCCTCGGCCCAGACAGCCAGGCCGGCGGCCAAGGTTTCGTCCTGCACGTCCAGCACCAGCCGGCCCGGTCGCCAGGCGCGGGCCGCGCCCAACGTCACGCCGCGGCCGTCGCCCGCGATCCAGAGCGTGCCGCCGGGCTTCCAGGCCGTACGATAGGCGACATGATAGGAGGCTTCGACACAGGCCCACGGTTCGGCCAGCGCCGACTCGGCATAGCCGGCGGCGGGCCGGATGGGCAGCAGATAGTTGCCGCCGTCGCCATCGAGAACGCGCCGGTCGATCACGTTGTACTGCGAGAAGCCGCCTTGGATCTCATAGCCGTAGGCATAGCCCACGCCGCCCACATAGATGTCGGCCTGAACGATAAAACGGTCGCCCACTTTGTATTGGCCGCGCAGATTTTCTCCCACGCCGACCACGGTCAGGCTGATCTCATGGCCGAGGACGACCGGGTCTTGGCGCATATCGCGATAAATGCGCGGGTGGTTCTGACCGGCACGGATCACTTTGATATCGGAAAAGCAGATGCCGGTGGCGTCGTGGCGCACCAGCAGTTCGTCCGGCCCATAGACAGGCAGCGGGCGCTCGATCATCTGGCCCTCGCGGCCCAGGTTTTCAAAACCGGCCCCATACAGAGGCCAAAGCCGGTTGCGCTCCGGCAGCGGCGCGTCGGCGCGTTTGTAATCGGCGACTACATCAGACATTGTTTTGCTCCTTGGGGCCGCGCCGCGTGAGCGCGGCCCTTTCCATCGAAGGACTTGCCTTCACCAGAGAAATAGAGCCTGAGAAACAGAAACCCTAGAACTTGATCGCGCCTTCGGTCAGGCCGCGCATAAACCAGCGCTGCAGCAGGGCATAGATCACGATCACCGGCGCGGCGCTGAAGAGCAGCATGGCGGCGTCGGCGGCTTCATGCGCGAACTGGCCGCGCAAGTGGGGTACGGTCGCCGTGGCCGATTCATAGCTGCCGGTCAGCACCTTCTGAATCCCAACCGAGATCGTGAGCTGGCTGTTGCGGTCGATCATGGTGTAAGTGACTAGATAGTCGCTCCACACGCCGACAAAGGCCAGCGTCGCGATCACCACCAAGGCGCTGGTGACCAATGGGAAGGCGATGCGCCAGAAGATCTGGAGTGAGTTAGCCCCGTCGATGATCGCCGATTCCTCGATCTCACGCGGGATCGCCAGAAACGCCTGGCGCATGATAAAGATCGGGATGGGCAGACCTGCCGAAAAGAGCAGGATCAGCCCGAACAGACTGTTACGCAGCTTGAGAAACGACATCAACTCATAGAGCGCCATCAGCCCGCCGCTGCGCGGAATGAACATCGAGACGACGATCGCCAAGAAGATCAGGTCGCGCCCCCAAAACTGCATGCGCGCAAAGGCATAGCCGGCCAGCGCCGCCGTGACCACTTGGATCACGGAGACGCCAATCGCCAGGATGAAACTGTTGCGCATGTAGATGGGCAGTTCCTGGATAGCCGAGAACAAGTATTCATAGTTGACCAAACTGAACGAGCGCGGGATCAACGCCGCGGAGTTGGTGAAGAACTCCTCGGCGCTCTTGAACGAGGTCGAGATCATCCACAGGATCGGCAGCAGGACGATAAAGACCACCACGAACATAAACAGATGGGCCACCATGCCGGCGCGGCTGACAGGCAGCCACAGCCGTCTTGCCGGCTGGGCAGGTCGTATGGGTTGGGTTTGAGATGCGTTCATCGGCTTCACCCTTATGAGCGCGACCAACGAAAGACGCCGGCGGCGATCAGCGCGCTGACCAGCCCGACGACAAGGCTCAAGGCCGCGGCATAGCCCAGCCGCAAATCGCCCAACTGGAAGGCGATCTGATAGAGGTGCAGCCCAATGGTATGGGTTGATCTCTGCGGCCCACCGTTGGTCAAAATCAGCATGGCGTCGGTCGTGCCCAAGACGCCCAAGAGCAGCACCATCACCAGCGCAAAGGTCGGTTTGAGCAGGGGCAGCGTGATGTAGCGCACCTGCTGCAGCGCGTTGGCCCCGTCCAGCGACGCCGCCTCAAAGATCTCCTGGCTGATGTTGTAGATGCCGATCAGAAAGAGCAGCGTAGGAAAGCCAAAGATGATCCAGACATGGGCCGCGGCCACGGCGGGCAGCGCGGTCGAGACTTGCCCCAACCAGTTGGGCGGGTTCGCGATCCCCCAGTTGCGCAGGTTCGTGTTGATGAAGCCGAACTTGTCGCCGTACATCTCTCTGAACATCAAGAAACTGACCGCAACCGGCAGGATCGAGGGCAGATAGACCACCCAGCGGTAGAAGCCGGAGCCATAGCGCACCCGGCTGATCAGAACCGCCACGATCAACGCCAGCACAATCGTCACCGGCACGACCATCAGAAAATATCTCACGGCCACCAGCAGCGCCTCTTGGGCGGCGCGGTCCTCGGCCATTTCGACAAAGTTGTCCAGCCCGTTGAAATCCCAACGCGTGTCGGGGTAGATAAAACGATAGTCGGTAAACGCCATCAACAGCCCGCGCACGATGGGCCAGATGTTGAAAACCGTATAGAGAATCATGGCGGGCGCAATAAACAGATAGCCCAATGGGTTGTTGCGCCGCCGCTCGCCGCGCTGGGCGCGCCAGCCACGCCACAGCGCCGCCGGACTCTGGGAACCGGCGAGCGATTCGGATGCTTGTGTCACCTTCCCTCTCCTATCAGCCTAGAGAGCGGCAGAACTGTAACCACCGCTCTGATCCGGCGCGTGGCATGGGGCTGGGCGCGCGGCCCGCGCGCCCAGCCCCGCACAGCCTAGCTGCGCAGCTTGTCCATCTCGATGTGCATTTCGTCGAGCGCGCTCTGCATCGCTTCCGCGGCGCTGAGGTTGTTGGCCGGGTCAAGCGCCTTTTCGATCCAGGGCGCAGCCGCCGTGTTCTGGATCCCCCAGAACAGGTTGGCCGGGAAGGGCACGGAGTTGCGCACCAGTTCAATCCCGTCGATCTGCCACTGCTGCACCGGGTCGCCGGCGATGAACTCGTCGTAGGTGTATTGATAGGCGGGTTTGGCCGCCACGGTGGCGATCTGCTGGCCCGTGGCCTTGTTGCTGGGGCCAAACCACCACAGATAGAAGTCGATCATCCCCTGCGGGTTCTCGGCGTTTTGCAGCACCACGCTGCCGTTGAGCCAGAAGGGCGCGCCCGCCTGGGGGTTGTCCTTCTCACGCCGGATATTGATGCCCGTGGTCGCCGCATCGACGCCAAAGGTCTGCTGCGCCATGGTGCCATGCACGTCATAGGAGGACATGATGGCGGTGCCGCCCTTGAGCCAGTTGCCAAAGCTCTCGCTGTGTACGCCGGGCATCAGTTCGGCGGCGACCATCTCCTGCATCCAAGTGAGCGCGGCGGTGGACGCTTCGCCGGTCCAGTCGACCAGCCCCTCGTCGGTGAGCGGGGTAGAGGTCGCGCCCCAGATCATGGCGATGAGGTCGCACAGCGGCGAACAGGCGGCATCGTAAGGGGTCCAGTCGGGTGCGGCCTCCTTGATCTTCTCGGCGGCGGCGCGCACCTCGTCCCAGGTCTGCGGCGGCTCGACGCCGGCGGCCTCCAACGGCTCGAAGAACCAGCCGAGCGCCACACTGCCCACGTTGCCGGGGATGGTGTACTGCTTGCCCTCATACTTGCTCGACTCCAACACCGAAGGGATGATGGCCGGGATCACCTTGTCGGCGTCGGGAACGGTAGAGACTGCGATCAGGTCGTCGAGCGGCTGGATCAGCTGGCGGCTGACCCAGCTTTCGATGGCCCACGGCCCTTCGATCACGGCAAAGCCATCCCAGATCAGGTCGCCCGCGGCCATGGCGGCCTGGATTTTGGTGTCGGCCGCGCCTGCCGGCTCATCCAATACGATCTTCTGTTCGAACTCGGCGTTCCAAGCTTCGGCCGCGGCGTCGGCGGCATAGGCGCTGCGGATGTCGGGGCGCACCAGGAAGTTGATCTCCTTTGCGCCCTGGGCCGGGGCGGCTTCCCCCGCCGCGCCGCCGCTTGGCGCGGCAGCCGGGGCGGCGCAGGCCGCCAGCAATGCGCCCAAGGCGACGCCGCCGGTCGCCTGTAAGAACTGGCGGCGGCTCAACCCGTGGGCAGCAGTGCGGTTGGTTGGTTGGGACTCCATTGGAACTCTCCTTTTCAAAGCTGGTTCTGATAACGGTTTTTATATTTACAGCCGGGCGGTGGGGCTGTCCGGCCATGGGGGAGCTACATCCTTGTTGGGGCGCACGTGCTATACAGACAGGCTGTCGATAGCGGCCTGCATCTCGTCGCGCGCGGACTGCATGGCTTGCTCGGCGCTGAGGGGGGCGCGCGGGCTTACAGCCTTTTCGATCCAGGCGGCGGCAATGGTGTTTTGCAGCCACCAATAGCGGTTGGCCGGGAAAGGGACTGAATTGCGCACAATCTCCAACATATCAAGCTGCCATTGCTGGTCGGGGTCGTTCACAATAAACTCGTCGTAGGTGTATTGGTAGGCCGGTTTGATTGCGACCGTGGCCGCATACCTGCCGGTGGCCTGGTTGTTAGGGCCAAACCATCCCAGAAAAAAATCAATCATGCCCTGCGGGTTGGCGGCGTTCTTCAGCACCGCACAGCCATACGACCAAAAGGGCGTACCCGCCTTGGGGTCGTCTTTTTCACGGCGGATGGGCAGGCCAGCGGCCGACACGCCCACACCGCGTATCTGCTGGGAGATGGGACCGAGCGCATCCACCAGGTTCATGATGGCGGTGTCGCCGCGCAGCCAGTTGTCCAGGCTTGACGCATGGTCTGCGGGCATCAGCTCGGCGGCAACCATCTCCTGTTTCCAGCGGAGCGCGGCCAGTGACGCTTCGCCCGTCCAGTCAATCAATCCCTCGTCGGTTAGCGGGGTGTTGGTCGCGCCCCAGACCAGCGAGATATGGTCGGCCAGCGGCGTCCACAGAGCGTCAAAGGGTGTCCACCCGGGCGCGGCGATCTTGATCTGCTCTGCCGCCGCGCGCACTTCATCCCAGGTCTGGGGTGGCTCCACGCCCGCGATCTCCAGCGGTTCCCTAAACCAGCCCAGACTGATGCTGCTGAGATTGGCGGGGATGAGATATTGGTGGCCTTCGTGCTGGGTGACGGCCAGCACCGAGGGGATGATGCCTGCCACCACCTTTTCGGCGTCCGGGACGGAAGAGACCAGGATCAGGTCGTCCAGCGGTTGAATCAGGCCGCGCTCTACCCAGTCGGCGATGACCCACGGCGCTTCGATCATGGCGTAGCCATCCCAGGCTTGTTCGCCTGCGGCCAGGGCCGACTGGACTGTCTGGGCCGCGTCGAGCGCGTCGCCCACGAGGTCTTCCAGTATAACCTGCTGGGCGGACTCGGCGTTCCATGCCTCGACCGCATCGTCTATGGCAAAGGCTTCACGCAAATCAGGGCGCGCCAGGAAGTGAATCTCCTGCGGCTCCGGGGTGGGCGCGTCGCGATCTGCGCCGAAGCGCAGCCAACGGCCACAACCGGCTAACATTACCCCTGTCGTAACGCCGCTTGCCACACGCAGGAGCGCGCGCCGGCTGAGGGTAGGGCGATCACGGTTAGAGGATGGATCGGTCTTCATTATGCTGCCTGAATATGCGCCAGCAGTTGTTCCGGCGTCATCCGCCCGTCCACCCCACGCAGCAGGGCCGCGCCCGCCGCGCCGGGCGGCACGATCTGCCCCACGCGCCGGTAGAAGCGGTTGCGGTCGCAGCGCGTGGGCAGATAGCTCGCGGCCCAGGCGCTTTGATAGCCCAGCCCGGCGCGGCGCTGCAAGACCGTGTGCCCATAGATAAAGTAAGCGCCGTCGACGAAGTCCTGGCGCACGGGCTGGAGCGCGGGCGCGGCGAAGTCGTCGACTAGCTTTTGACCGAAGCTGTTCATCTCGGTGCCGATGTTGAGCGGCAGGTCCATCGCGCGCGCCAGTTCGACCACTTCATAGAGCTTACGCACCTTCAGATCGCGCGTGGCCGGGTCTTTGATGTCCCAGTTGCGGTCGGGCACGATGTTGAGCGCCACCGCGCCCTTGCCCACCAGCAGGTCGAGCAATTCCTCGATGCGCTCCTCGCCCGGAGTTGTGCCGTCCAGCCAGGCGGCGCAGGGCAGCGCGCCGCAGGCCAGGATCATGGCGTGCAGTTTATCGATGGGTGGGAAGGTGTCATGCCCCGGCTGCACATAGCCCACGCCGCCCTGCTTCATCAGCTTGGCGCGCACCAGGTTTTGGAAGCCGGCGGCGCTGCTCATAGCCGTGGCGACCGCGTCCTCGGCCATCTGCAGCTTGCCCGCCCAAAAACGGGTGCGCGCCGCCGCATTTGGATAGTGCGACTCGGCGGCGCGCAGATAGGCCACCACGATATGGCGTTCGGTAGCGTTGCCCGCGGGCGTCAGGGGCAGCACGTCGGCGGCGTAGCCGATCGTCACCGGCGCAAGATGGGCGTTGACCCGTTCGATCAACCCTTGGTTGCGCCCCGCCGACTGGCCGCGCAGTTCGGCGATCAGCGCCGCGGCCTCCGGCCCTACCTGCGTGGTGGTGAAGCCGATCCCCATGTGATAGAGCACGCCCGGCTCGCCGGGAGAGTTCATCTCATATTGCTCGAACTCCGGCAGATAGACGCGCGTCTCGATCCCGGCGCTGCCGCGCACGCCGGTCTGGTCACAGGCCGCCAAAAATTCGTCCACGCCGTCAAGCACGTCGAAATCGACAATGCCCATCAGCTGATAGCCCTGGCTGCGGCCCAGCCAGGCCAGCCCTGTGGGCGAATAGCCGTAGGCGTTGAACGAGAAAAAGGTATGGCAGTGCATATTCGCCACCTCAGGCGCGTGTGTCTGTGCCGCCGGCACAGGTGCGGTCGGGTGGCAGCGCAGCAGTTCGTCCAGCGCGGCGGCGCGCGCGTCCGGGCGGAAGTCGTTGAGCTGCGCTTCCAATTCTGTACGCTCTAGCACATGGGTCATAGCATCCTCCGCGGGATCGGCAAGCAGCGGCCGCCCACTGTTTTTCAAGCGTCCGGCTGTCTACTGGTAGCCGCCGCTGGTGGCGCGCAGTCCGCGCGACTGGCGGATCTGCTGCTCATAGCCGCTCGCCCAATAGGCGGCGATCGGGTCTTCCGGCACGCCGATCTCACTGCGCACCTGGGCCAAGAGCGGGCGCACGTCGGTGCGGAAGGCGTCGGTGATCAGCTTGTGCGCGGCCAGGACCTCGCCAGCGGCCTGCAACTCGGCCAGCTTGGCGCGCGGCGTCACCTGCGCCTTGGCATAGGCCTCCTGGCAGTTGAGCACCGACAGGAGCATGGGCGCGATCTTGCCCTCGACGTTGTGCGACTGGTCGATCATATAGGCGACGGCCTGGGCGGTGGCGCGCAGGTCGTCGTCCTGGCTCTGCTCCGCCGAGACCAGTTCATGGTAGATCAGGAACAACTCATAGGGGTTGACGCTGCCCACGATCAGGTCGTCGTCGGCATATTTGCGGTTGTTGAAATGAAAGCCGCCGAGCTTGCCTTCGTCCAGCAGGAAGGCCACGATCTGCTCGATGTTGACGCCCTGGGCATGGTGACCCAAGTCGACCAAGACCTGCGCCTGAGGGCCAAACTTGGTGGCCCAGGCATAGGCCGTACCCCAGTCGGGAATGTCGGTGCTGTAGAAGGCCGGCTCAAAGAATTTGTACTCGATCAGCATGCGCCCGCCCGCGGGCAGATGCTCATAGACGGTGCGCAGCCCTTGTTCAAAGCGACGCTTGCGGGCGCGCAGGTCGTCCTGCCCGGCGTAGTTGGCGCCGTCGGCAAACCAGAGGCTTAGGGCATCGCTGTTGACCTTGCGCATGATCTCGCAGCATTCGAGCAGATGGTCGAGCGCCTGCTCCTGGATACCGGGATCCGGGTTGCCCAGCGACCCCAGACGATATTCGTCATCTTGGAAAACATTGGGGTTCACCGCGCCGATGCGGATGCCGCGCTCCTCGGCATATTGGCGCATGGCGGCATAGTCGTCGTCCTCGGGCCGGTCCCACGGAATATGGATGGCGACAGTGGGCGCGATGCCGGTCAGCTTATGCACCATGGCGGCGTCGTCCAGCTTTTCGCGCGTGCTGCCGGCCGCGCCCGGCCAGGCAAAGGCCTTGAAACGCGTGCCGCTGTTGGCATAGCCCCAACTGGGGGTCTCGATCTTGTGGTTCTTGATGGCCGTTTTCACCGCCTCCACGTCGATGCCTTGGGCCTCCAGGTCGGCGGCCAGCACCTCATAGGCGGTTTGATGGGTAGACATAGCAATAGCTCTCCTTCATCAGGTGAGTAGGTGGATCCGGTCGGGGGAAGGTTATCGGCGCACCGGCCTATCAAGGCCGGCGGGGATTGGAATTGGCTCGAATTTGGTCAGCGCACTGCCCGATCCAGTACGGATCGTTCCAATATAACTCGGCCCTCCAATGCCGGGAATCATCCGGGAGGGGTCGGAACCGGTACGCAGGGCTATCATAAGCGCGTCCTGCGTACCGGCTGCCTCAGCCAGATAAGCCGTAGACTCCCGCAGCCTGCGGGCCAAGCCTAGAAGTTAAAATCGTCGATGTTGTCGGCGGTGTAGATGAAGGGGTCGCCCAACAGGATTTCGCTGCCCTGCACCTTGAGTTCACCCAGCCGCCCGGCGTTGAGGGTGGCGGATTCGGGCGTGAGTTCACCGTCCACCAGGGCGCGCACGGCGTAGATGGTGGCATAACCCAAATCGACCGGGTTCCACAGCACCACGTCCTTGACACAGCCATCCTTGACATATTGGCGCATGGAGTTGGGGGTGCTCAGCCCAACCACAGCCACCTGACCACATTTGCCCGACTGCGACACGGCTTCCGCCGCGCCGGGAAAGGCGACCGAACTCAGGCCAAAGACGCCCTTGAGGTCGGGGTAGGCCAAGAGCAGGTCGTTGGTGACCTGGAAGGCGAGGTTCTGGTCCTCCTCGCTGGGCCGCGTGTCCACAAACTCCAGACCGGGATAGTTGGCATCGCGGTACTTGGTCATCTCTTCGATCCAGGCGTTCTGGTTGGGCGCGGTCAGGCTGCTGGTCACGATGGCAACCTGGGCCTCTTCGCCCACCTGGGCGACCATGGAATCGATCAGCGCCTTGCCGATGGCCTCGAAGGTGGCCTGGTTGACAAAAAACTCGCGCGCCTGCGGTTCGGCGTCGGCGTCATAGCCCACGACATGGATACCGACGGCCAGAGCTTTTTCCAGCACCGGTGAAATGGCAACCGGGTCGTTGCTGGCAAAGACAATGGCATCCGGGTTCTGGGTGATGAAGTTGTCGATGAACTCGATCTGGCGGTCGACGCGGCCTTCGGTCGGGCCGTCCTGGGTGTAGGTGACGTTGCCCAGTTCATCGGCGGCTTCCTGCATGCCCTGGCCGGTGGCGTTGAAGTAGTCGATGCCGATCAGCTTGGGCACGTCGAAGACCACGATGTCCTGGCCCGCCTTGTCGGGAGCGTTGACGGCGGCGCCGCCATTATAGGCGACCGCAGGGGCAGCTTCAGCGGTCTCGGTCGTCGCCCCCGTGCCGGTCACTTCCTCCGTGCCGGTCACTTCCTCGGCGGCAGTGACTTCCTCAGTCCCTGTGACCTCTTCCGTCCCAGTCACCTCTTCAGTGGCCGTCGCTTCCTCGGTCGCGGTCACTTCTTCGGTGGCGGTGGTCTCCTCGGCGGCGGTGACTTCCTCGGTCGCGGTCACCTCTTCGGTAGCAGTCGTCTCCTCGGTGGTGGTGACGGCTTCGCCGGCGGCGGGGGCTTCGGTGGCGGCAGGGGCCTCTGTGGCCGCCGGGGCTTCAGTGGCCGCGGCCGGTGCAGGGGTCGGTTGTTGTCGCCCACGTCCACAGGCGGCCAGCGCCAACACTGCGATCAGCAACACAGATATAAGCAAGCCGAGACGTCGCTGCATAGAATCCTCCCTTATCTTCCCTGATGTTGAACGAAACTACACTCTGTGTGAACTACCTATGTGAAAGCCGTGCCGCCGTTTGTCCGGCGCGCGGCGCTCCACCGAGAAAAAGCGGACGATCAGCGGGCATCGCTCTTTTCGCCGCGCAACAGCCGGTTGACAAAGACGGCGACGATCAGCACCGCGCCGATGACCACGACCGTCGCATCGCCTTTGACCCCGGCCAAGCTCAACCCGTTGCGCAGCAGCGCAATCGTGACCAGCCCCAAGATCGTGCCGAAAATCGTCCCTTTGCCGCCATAGATGCTGGTGCCGCCCAAGACCACGGCGGCGATCACATCCAATTCTAGACCGATGCCCGCATCGGCGCGCGTGGTCGTCACACGGCTGACAAAGACGACCGACGCCAGCCCGGCCATCAGCCCGCTAAAGGCATAGATGCTCAGCAGAATGCGCTGGACGGGGATGCCGGAAAAGCGCGCCGCCTCGGCGTTGCTGCCGATCGCGTAGATAAACCGCCCCCAAGGCGTGCGCGCTAGAAAGAGGCCCACCACCAGCGTGAGGACGATCAACAGCACAAACTGCGTGGGCAGCGGGCCAATGCTGCCCTGCCCAAAGACCTCGAACCAGTCGGGATAGCCGCTGACCGGCTTGCCCTGACTGATGCCGTAGGCCATGCCGCGATAGATGGCGAGCGTCGCCAGCGTAGTGATCAACGGCGGCACTTTGATGCGCGCCACGATCCAGCCGTTGAACAGCCCCCCGACCAGCCCCGTGAACAGGCTGACGCCGATGGCGGCCCAAAGCGGCAGCCCCCACACGCCCCACGCCACCCCCAACATCACCGCCGACCAGCCAAAGGCGCTGCTGACCGACAGGTCGATCCCGCCGGTGATGATCACCAGCGTCATGGGCAGCGCCATCAGCCCCACCTCGGCAAAGAGACGCGTCTGGTTGAGCAAGTTGGCCGAGGTGAAAAAGCGGTCGCTCAGGCGCGACAAGACCAGGATGATCACCAGGAGCGTCAGAAGCAGGATATTCTCCTGGTTCAAATAGCGCCGCCAGGTGACAGACGTAGGTGCGCGCGACAGGGTCATATTCGCCATAAGAACTCTTGATGTAGGAAAAGTCCCGACCTATCTGCCTATCTATAGTTCACCCAAACGGCGCTTGCGCCAAATATCCACCACCACCGCCAGCAGGATCAGCGCGCCCTGCACGGCCAACAGCCAATAGGCGCTGACGCGCAGAAAGATCATGCCTTTGCCGATCACGTTGAGCAGCAGCCCGCCCAAGGCCGCGCCCAACACCGTGCCCGCGCCGCCCAGGATGCTGACCCCGCCCACGACGGCGGCGGTGATCACCTGAAGCTCAAACCCCACGCCGGCGTTGGTCTGGATAGCGCTGAAGCGGGTGGCAAAGATCAGCGCAGCCAGCCCGACCAGCGTGCCGTTGATCACAAAGGTCATCAACTGGATGCCCTTGACGTTGATGCCGGTGAGCCGGGCGGCGTCGCGGTTGGCCCCCACGGCATAGACCTGGCGGCCTAGCGGCGAATAGCGCATCCACAGCGCGGCGAGGGTCAGCACGATCACCGCCGTCAGGATCGGCACGGGAATGCCCAGCACCGCGCGCTGCCCGATATAAAAGCCCTCAGGCAGATGCTGAATCCACGACCCGCCGGTCAAGAGCACGACGCCGCCGCGCAAAATGCTCAACATGCCCAGCGAGACGATGATCGACGGGATGCCCCCCCAGATGACGAGCGCGCCGTTGACAAAGCCCAAGACCGTGCCGGTGAGCACGATGGCAAGCATGGCAAGCTCCGGCGGAGTGCCGTCGCGCGCCAAGATGCCGCCCACCACGGCGCACATGGCCAGCATCGAGCCGACCGAGATGTCGATGCCCCCGGCCACGATCACCAGCGTCATGCCCACAGCGGCGACGATCAGATGGCTGCTGTCCAGGAGCATCGACGCCACGCTCTGCTTGCTCAAAAAATCGGGGCGCACCGCGGTCAGGATGGCGACCAAGATCACTAAAAAGCCGGTCAACAGCACCTCCTGGTTCAGCCGTTCCAGCCAAGAGGTGCGCGCCGCGGGTCGCAGTGCAGCAGAACGTACGGCCATCATGCTTGTCCCCTCATATGCCAAGCCCCCTCATCAGCCTAACCTATGTGACCGGCGCTTCGGAAACGCCGGTAGAGGCGACCGGCGTTGGCGGCGGCGCGCCCATCGCCTGGCCGATGATCGCTTCTTGGGTGGCGTCGGCGCGTGCGAATTCCGCTACCAGCCGCCCGCGGCGCATGACCAGCACGCGGTCGCTCATCCCCAGGATTTCGGGCAGTTCGCTGGAGATCATCAAAATGCCGATGCCTTGCGCCGCCAGTTCGCTCATCAGCCGGTGGATTTCGGCCTTGGCCCCCACGTCGATGCCGCGCGTCGGTTCGTCCAAGATCAGCAGTTTGGGCCGGCGCAACAGCCATTTGGAAAGCACTACCTTTTGCTGGTTGCCGCCCGACAGGTTGGCGACCTGCTGCATCAGGCTCGGCGTGCGCACGCGCAACCGCTCGACCGACCGCTCGGCTTGGCGCTCTTCGTCGCGCAGCCGCACAAAACCAAAACGGGTCAGGTCGGTGAGCACGGCCAGCGTGATATTCTCCTTCACCGACATCGGCAGCACTAGACCTTGGCGCTGACGGTCTTCGGAGACATAGGCGATGCCCAGACGCATGGCATCGCGCGGGGTGCGCACGCGCACCGGCTTGCCGTCGATGCGGATCTCGCCGCGGTCGGGCGGGTGCGCGCCAAAGATCGCCTGGGCCAAGTCGCTGCGCCCAGAGCCGACCAGACCACTCAGCCCCACGATCTCGCCGCGGCGCACCTCAAACGAGATATCTTCGACCACGCCGCTGCGCGTCAGGCCGCGCACCTCCAATACAGGGGCGCCGATGGGGACCGTCTCCTTGGGGAAGAGGTTGTCCAGTGTGCGGCCCACCATCATGCTGATCAGCCGGTCGGGCGTCGCCTCTTTTACATCCAGCGTGCCCACATATTTGCCGTCGCGCAGCACGGTCACGCGGTCGGCCAGTTCAAAGACCTCGTCCAAGCGATGGCTGATGTAGACGATGCCGACGCCCTGGTCGCGCAGACGGCGCACGATGCCAAAGAGGATTTCCACATCATGCGCGGTCAGCGAGGCGGTCGGCTCGTCCATAATCAGGATGCGCGCCTGCTGGCTGAGCGCCTTGGCGATCTCAACACGCTGGCGGTTGCCCACGGTCAGACGGCTGACCTTGTGGCGCACGTTGAGTTCCACATCCAGCGTGCGGAAAAGCGCTTCGGCGCCGTCTACCATGCGCCGCCAGTCGACGCTGCCCAACGGCCCACGCGGGTGACGGCCCGTAAAGATATTCTCCGCCACCGAGAGTTCGGGGTAGAGACTCATCTCCTGGTAGATCACGGCGACGCCGCGGGCCGCGGCGTCACGCGGGCTGGCAAGCCGCACCGCTTCGCCATTAAAGATCAACTCGCCCGAATCCGGCTGATAGGCCCCGGCGATGATCTTGATCAGCGTGGACTTGCCTGCGCCGTTTTCACCCAAGAGGGCATGGACCTCACCGGGCCGCACGTCAAAGCTCACCCCATCCAGGGCGACCACGCCGGGGAACGTTTTGGTGATGCCGCGCAGTTCGAGCAAAGGTTCGGGCATAAGATTCACGGTTATAACCCTGTCACATGCACCAAGGGCAGCATGGCCGCGACCTGGGCGGCGGTGCAGACCGCAGTGCCTTCGTTTTGGACGACGGCGCCGGCCGCGGCGACGCCCAAGCGCAGCGCCTCGGCCCAGGTGTCGCCGCGCCGCCGGCCGAACATGACCCCGGCGGCCACCGCATCGCCGGCCCCGGCGGGGCTGACCAAGGTGACACGCGGTGCGGGCGCATGATAGGCGGCGCCGGCGGTCACGGCCAGCGCGCCGGCTTTGCCCAAGGTCACGATCAGCGCCTCGCCCGCCCAATCGCCCAGCCGCTCATGCAGAAAATCCGCCAAGGGGCGTAGATCGTCATCCCAGACGGGCAGCGGCAGACCGGCTTCCGCCGCCAGTTCGCCCAGTTCACGTCCGTTGACCTTGAGGATGGCGGGCAGAGCGGCCACCCCGCTGCGCAGACCGGCCCCCGAACTGTCGAGCAGCGTCACTAGACCCCGCCCACGGCCTGCGGCCAGCAGGTCGGCGAAGGCTCGCTCCGGCAGCCCCGGCGGCAGGCTCCCCGCGCAGACTAGCCCCCAGCTTTGCGGCGCATGGCAGACCACGCGCGCCAGCAATTGATCCAAATGCTCCGGCCCGGCGTGCAGCGTCGAGGCCAGGATGGTGGATTGGCGGCCCTGTGCCTGGTCGGTGATCAACGCGGCGATGCGCGTCTGCCCACGGGCCGGGATAAACTCGCAGGGCACGCCCTGCTCGGCCAAGAGCGCGGCCAGCATCTGCCCGCTGTAGCCGGCGTTGAGCGCCAGGGCCAAGGTCGGCACGCCGAGCACATGCAGGATGATCGAGACATCGATACCCTTGCCGCTGGGCGAGACCACCTCGCGTTCGGCGCGCACCACATCCTGCATGGCAAAATCGCGCACAAAGAGCACGCGGTCAATCGTCGGGTTGGCCGTCACCGTCAGGATCAGCCCCGGCAAGCTCGGTTCAGGCTGACTCAAGGTAGACAGGCCCCTAGTCACGACAGCATGGCGGGCGGTCTAGCGCCCTTCGAGGGTCATCCCCGCGGCCCGCGCCAGTAAGAGCGTCTGCGCGCTCCACTCCAGGCGATCCAAGGTATCATAGGCATCGTCCAGATCGCGACCGACCACCGCCACCCCATGCCAGGATAAGATCAGCCCCAAGCCGTTTTTGGCCAACGCCGCCGCGCGCGGGCGCAGCGCCGCCACCACCGCATCGGCCAGGTCTTGGCTGTGGGAGGGGAGGTTGGGCACAACCTCCATGCTGCCAAATTTCTCGGTATATTGGTTGACCGGCGGCACCGGCTCACCCGCCGAAACAAAGACGGTCAGATATTGCGGGTGTGCATGGATCACGCCGTTGATCTCTGGGAAGTTCTGATAGCAGGCGAAGTGCATTCGGCCTTCGCGGCTGATCATGGCCGGGTCGCCCTCGACGATCTGATACTCCTTGTCGAAGACCAGCACCATCTCCTCACGCAGCTTCCAACGCTGTTTGCTGCCCAAATAGCGCGGCGAAATATAGATGTAGTCGCCCACACGACAGCTCAGGTTGCCGCCGGCGGCATTGGTCAGACGGCGCTCGTACATGAGGCGCGCGATCTCCACCATTGCCGGGCGTGGGTCAGAAGTTGCGGCCATAGCGCATCCTTGCCAGTGCTGCCCTCAGCCTCGACGCGTAACGACGAGGCTGAGGGCAGCGATGATGGGGTAGGAGACGGGTTTCGAAAGTGAAACAAAAGACAATGAAAACTGTAGCACAGATCATGCAGGTTTGCAATCGGGAAAGGCGGACGCCGGCCGCACAACGCGGCCCGCCAGACTGCATTACAGCCTCTCTCATCAGCCCGTTGTCACCCGGCGCAAGCGAACGTGCGGCTGCGTGCTTCGATTCAAGTTCCATTTGGGCGCACATGGGAAGCCTGACGGGGCATATTGGCAAACGATTTGGGCGGGTGTTATACTCGCAATCATATGGCTACTTCACCTTTTATCTTGGCGCATGATCTGGGCACGACAGGAAACAAGGCCAGCTTGTTCGACGCGCAGGGCTGCCTGGTCGGAAGCGCCTTTGCCGGGTATCCGACGACCTATCCACAACCCAACTGGGCCGAACAAGAGCCGGATGACTGGTGGCGTGCCGTCTGTCGGGCCACCCGGCAACTTCTGGCGCAGTCGGGGGTCGCGCCGGGCGAGATTGCGGCGGTCTCTTTCAGCGGGCAGATGATGGGCTGTGTGGCGCTGGGTCGGGATGGCGATCCGCTGCGCTCCTGTATCATTTGGGCCGACCAGCGCGCCCAGCCCCAGGCCGGCTATCTGGCGCAGGTCTGTGGCGCAGCCGAGGTCTACCGGCGCACCGGCCACCGCGTCAGCCCGGCCTACAGTGCGCCCAAGATGCTCTGGCTGCGCGACCATCAACCTGACCTATTTGCCGCTGCTGTCTGCTTTCTGCAGCCCAAGGATTACGCCGTCTACCGGCTGACCGGCACGCCGGCTACCGATTATTCAGACGCATCGGGCACGCTGCTCTTTGACCTGGAGGGGCATCGCTGGCACCGGCCTTTTTTGGACGCGCTGAGGCTGGACGAAGGCTGCTTGCCGCCGCTTTATGCATCGGACACGGTGGTGGGCCGCGTGACCGCGGCCGCAGCCGCAGTGACGGGGCTGACCGCAGGCACGCCGGTGGTGATCGGCGGCGGCGACGGCGCGTGCGCCGGCGCCGGGGCGGGCGTGATCGAACCGGGCGATGCCTACTGCTCGGTCGGCAGTTCGGCCTGGGTCAGCGTCAGCAGCCTCGCGCCTGTGTTCGACCCGCAGCAGCGCAGCTTTACCTTTCATCACCTGCATCCGCAGCGCTACAGCCCCATGGGCACGATGCAGGCCGCGGGCGGGGCGCGCGATTGGGCCTGGCGTCTGCTGCAAACGCCGGACCAGGAGTTGGACGCAGCCGCCGCCGCGGTTGCGCCGGGCGCGGGCGGGGTGCTCTTTTTGCCCTATCTGCTGGGCGAGCGCAGCCCTCATTGGAGCCCGCTGGCGCGGGCGGCCTGGCTGGGCATGGCGATGCCTACGGATCGCCCCACGCTGGCGCGGGCGGTGCTCGAAGGGGTGGCGCTCAACCTGCGCTTGATCCTCGATGTGCTGCGCGCCCAGGCGCCCGGCATCCGCGCCATCCGCTTGATCGGCGGCGGCAGCCAAAGCCGGCTCTGGCGGCAGATCCTGGCGGGCTGCTTTGGGCTGCCTGTGCAGACGCCGGCGCTGCAAAGTGAGGCCACCGTCTGGGGGGCGGCGGTGGCAGGCGGCGTGGCGGTGGGGCTGTATGACTGGCAGATGGCCGCGGCACAGGCATGTATCGTCGAGACGATCCAGCCTGACCCGGCGCATGCTGCCGTCTATGACGAACTGGTCGCCGTGTTTGCCGATGCCTATACCGCGCTGGCTCCGCTCTATGCGCGGCTGGCCCGCCTCCAAGGGCAGTCTTGATGCACACCTATCAGCATTACCTAATGGATATGGACGGGGTGCTGGTGCGCGGGCGCACCGCCATTCCCGGCGCGGCGGGGTTCATCGCTCGGCTCAACCAGGCAGGGCTGGAATACTTGGTGTTGACCAACAACCCGATGTACACCCCGCGCGACCTGGCGCACCGGTTACAGACGGCAGGCTTGAATGTGCCGGAGCAGCGCATTTTCACCTCGGCCATTGCCACGGCGCGCTTTCTCCAGGCGCAGATGCCACAAGGCAAGGCCTTTGTGATCGGCGAAAGCGGGCTGACCGATGCCATTCACCGCATCGATTATGTGATCACCGACCACGAACCCGACTATGTGGTGCTGGGTGAGACGCACGGCTATAACGTGACCAACATCACGCAGGCGATCCGGCTGATCGTCAAGGGGGCGCGCTTTGTCGCCACCAATCCGGACCCTTCCGGTCCCAGCGAGGAAGGCATCGTGCCGGCCTGTGGCGCGATGGCAGCGCTGATCGAGAAGGCCAGCGGCGTAGCGCCCTTCTTTGTGGGCAAACCCAACCCGCTGATGATGCGCTCGGCGCTCAATTTCTTGGGGGTTCACTCCGAAGATACCGTGATGATCGGCGACCGCATGGACACGGACATCATCGCGGGGGTCAACAGCGGCATGGAGACGATCTTGGTGCTGACCGGCGTGACGCGTGCCGACGAGGTGGATCGATTCCCCTACCGGCCCAACGCCATCGTGGATTCAATCGCCGCGGTCGCGCTGCCGGAAAAGGGCAGCGCCGGGTCGTCGAGCGCCCCGGCTGCCGGGCCGCATGGCCCGGATAACGCCTAGAGATAGCAGATTGCCAATAGCACGGGACGGGGGAATCATGGCAACAGCGGTAGCGATGCCCAAACAGGGGCAGACTGTGGAAAGCTGTATCATTGTCGAATGGAAAAAACAGCCGGGCGACACAGTCGCCGAAGGCGATATTCTGTGCGAAGTCGAGACAGATAAGGCGGTGGTCGAGGTTCCCAGCCCGGCAGCGGGCACGCTGTTGGCGCGCTTTTTTGAGGTGGGCGACGATGTGCCGGTCTTGACCACGATCGCCGCGGTCGGCCGGCCGGGAGAGGCGGTGGACGATCTCGCGCCCGCGGGGGCTACATCCGCTGCATCGGCCCCTGCTGCGGCGGCTGCACCGAGCGAGCCGCCGCAGGCTGTATCTGTGCCCACGGCAGAGGGCGCGCCGCCAAGCCGCGCGCCTGGGATCAGCCCGCGCGCTCACCATCTGGCCGAACAGCGGCAGATCGACGTGGGCGCGCTGCAGGGCAGCGGGCCGCAGGGTCGCATCGTCGAACGTGATGTTCAGGCGGCCATCACCGCGCAGCCCAAGTTCAGCCCGGTGGCGCGCGCCATGGTAGAGCGCGGCGGTTACACGGCCCCGACGCAGGGCAGCGGCCCCGGTGGGCGCGTGATGTCGCACGATCTAAGCGCCCAGGGGGCGCCCGCGCCGGCTGCGCCGCTCCCTGCGGCAGTCCCCGCCACGCCTGCTGCCGCCGGCGGCTACGAAGTCGTCCCCGTCAAGGGGATACGCAGGGTGATCGCAGACCGGATGCTGGCCTCTCTGCAAACCACAGCCCAACTGACGCTCAACAGCAGCGCCGACGCGCGCAAGCTGATGGCGCTGCGCCGCGGCTTGAAGGCAAGCGCCCCAGAATTGGGGCTGCAGGGCGTGACCATCAACGACCTGGTTCTCTTTGCCGCAAGCCGTATCCTGCCCCAACATCCGGCGGTCAATGCGCTTTTCATCGACAATGAGATCCGCCAGTATCACGACGTGCATTTGGGATTTGCCGTGGACACCCCGCGCGGGCTGATCGTGCCGGTGGTGCAGCGTGCTAACCACCTCTCGCTGCGCCGTCTGGCAGAGGAGAGCAAACGGTTAGCCACGGCCGCGCAGACGGGCAAATCCACCCCGGACGAGTTGGCGGGCGGCACGTTCACCGTAACGAACTTGGGCCATTTGGGGATCGAGCATTTCACGCCGATCTTGAACCCGCCGCAAGTGGCAATTTTGGGAGTGAGCAATGTCAACCTTAAACCCGTGGAGGTCGATGGCGAGTTGGAGTTTGTCCCGCATATCGGGCTGTCGCTGACGATCAACCACCAGGTGGTGGACGGCGCGCCGGGAGCGCGTTTCTTGCAGGCGCTGGGCCGCGGGCTGGCCGAGATAGACCTGCTGCTGGCGATTTAGATGAGTGCCAAAATTCTTTTATCTAATCGTTGCGCGGG
This sequence comes from Caldilineaceae bacterium, assembly GCA_020845455.1. Lineage (GTDB taxonomy): Bacteria > Chloroflexota > Anaerolineae > Caldilineales > Caldilineaceae > QEUY01. The sequence goes on along the minus strand of JADLFO010000149.1, from coordinate 12,216 downwards.
ATCGATTTGATCGAGTGGGAATAAGCGAGGAAATTCATGCCAAAAGTGATACCGATTGACCCGCGCGAGGTGCGCCGGCGCGGGGTTTTAACCGCGCCGGAAATCCCGGTCAACGCCTATGTGTCGGACCCGGCGGCGGAGGCAGCCAAATACGGCAGCGAAAACTTGGTGCGCATCTATCGCGATATGGTGCAGATCCGCGAGTTCGAGACGATGTTGGATCGCATCAAGAAGGAAGGCGTCTATCACGGCGTCGAATACAACCACAAGGGGCCGGCTCATCTGTCGATCGGGCAGGAATCAGCCGCCGTGGGGCAGGCGTATTACCTGGGGCCGGAGGACTTTATCTTCGGCTCACATCGCAGCCACGGCGAGATCATCGCCAAGAGCCTATCCGCCATCGCCAAGATGGGTGAAAACGAACTGGCAGAGGTGATGGAGTCCTATATGGACGGCGCGCCGCTGCGCGTGGTCGAACGGATTGCCAACGTCGCTGACATCAAAGAACTGGCGCTGCAGTATGTTCTTTATGGCACGCTGGCCGAGATCTTTGGCCGCGCCACGGGCTTTAACCTGGGCATGGGCGGGTCGATGCACGCTTTTTTCCCGCCCTTTGGCGTGATGCCCAACAACGCTATCGTCGGCGGCTCGGCTGATATTGCCATGGGGTCGGCGCTGTTCAAACGCATCAACCGCAAGCCGGGGATCGTCATCGCCAATATTGGCGATGCGTCGTTGGGCTGCGGGCCGGTCTGGGAAGCGATGATGATCGCGGCCATGGACCAGTATCGCACGCTTTGGGATGAGTCGATCGGCGGCGCGCCGCCCATGCTCTTTCATTTTATGAACAATTTTTACGGCATGGGGGGACAGCCCAAAGGCGAGACGATGGGCTTTGATATTCTGGCGCGGGTCGGGCTGGGCGTCAACCCCGAAGCGATGCACGCCGAACGGATCGACGGCTATAACCCGCTGGCCGTGGCCGACGCCATCGAACGCAAACGCAAGGTGCTGCTGGATGGCCGCGGCCCGGTGCTGCTGGACACCGTGACCTATCGCTTTTCCGGCCATTCCCCCTCGGACGCCTCGGCCTACCGCACCAAGGAGGAGCTAGACCTCTGGATGGGCCAAGATGCGCTCTTGGGCTATGCCGACTACCTCAAGCAGAACGGCCATGCGGACGAGGGCGCGCTGTCGGCTATGCAGGAGGAGACGGTCGGGCGTATGGTCAAGCTGCTGGAGGCGGCCAGTTCGCCGGAGCTTTCGCCGCGCATCAGTACCACGTCGGATGTGATCGGCGGGCTGATGTTCTCTAACCGGCAGCAAGCGCGCATGGCCGAAGGCACGCCGGAGGTGCTGCTGCCCAAGGAGCAGACGCGCCTGCAGGCGACGCAGGCCAAACACCGCTTCGGGCTGGAGAACGGCAAGCCGCTGCCCAAGCTGCGCTGCGTCAGCTACGCCGAGGCGCTGTTCGAGGCGGTGATCTACCGCTTCTATGAGGACCCGACCATGGTCGCCTTTGGAGAGGAGAACCGAGATTGGGGCGGGGCGTTTGGGGTCTACCGAGGGTTAACCGAGGCCCTGCCCTATCACCGGCTCTTCAACACGCCGATCTCGGAAGGCGCGATCGTGGGTGCAGGCGTGGGTTATGCGCTCAGCGGGGGGCGCGCCCTGGCCGAGTTGATGTACTGTGACTTTATGGGCCGTGCCGGCGACGAGATCTTCAACCAGATGGCGAAATGGCAAGCGATGTCCGGCGGCGTTTTGGAGATGCCGCTGGTGCTGCGCGTGTCGGTCGGCGCCAAATATGGCGCACAGCACTCGCAGGACTGGACCTCGATGGTGGCGCACATCCCCGGCTTGCAGGTCATGTTCCCGGCGACGCCCTATGACGCCAAGGGGATGCTCAACCTGGCGCTGCACGGCGCCGACCCAGTGGTCTTTTTTGAAAGCCAGCGGCTCTATTCGGAGCCGGAGGTCTTGGTCGCCGAGGGTGTGCCGACCGGCTACTATGAGGTCGAGGTGGGTGAGCCGGCGGTGCGTCGCGAGGGCAGCGACCTCACGATTGTGACGGTGGGGGCGACGCTCTACCGGGCGTTGGAGGCGGCAGACGAGTTGCAGGAACGCTATGGGCTGAGCAGCGAGGTGATTGACGCCCGCTTTATCAACCCGCTCAACTACGGCCCGATCGTGGAATCGGTTAAGAAGACGGGCAAGGTGGTGATGGCGTCGGACGCATGCGAGCGCGGCTCCTTCCTGCACACAATGGCTTCCAACCTGTCGCAACTGGCCTTTGACTACCTGGACGGTCCCGTGGTGGTGATCGGCGCGCGCAACTGGATCACGCCGCCGGCAGAACTGGAGGATATTTTCTTTCCGCAGAAGGAGTGGTTCCTTGACGCCATCCACGAACGGCTGCTGCCGCTGCCCGGCCATCAGGTGGCGACGCAGCAGGCGACCGGCGACATCCTAGAGCGCAACCGCGCCGGCATCTGATGGCGGATCAAAACCGCCGGCCCGTGTGGGCCGGCGGTTTTTGTTTCACGTGAAACAGAGGAGACCGGGGGAAGGGGTCCTCGCCCCCTAGTGGCCTACAGATAGTCGCGCAGCTTGCGGCTGCGGCTGGGGTGGCGCAGCCGGCTCAAGGCTTGCGCTTCGATTTGGCGGATACGCTCGCGCGTGACGCCGAACTTCTTGCCCACCTCTTCCAACGTGTAGCAGTAGCCGTCGACTAACCCAAAGCGCAACTGCAAGATACGCACCTCGCGTGGGGTCAAGCTTTGGAAGATCTCGTCGATCACCTCGCGCAGAAGCTGCTGGCCCGCGGCTTCACCGGGGGCATCGGCATCTTCATCCTCGATGAAGTCGCCCAGGTAGCTGTCCTCCTCCTCGCCGACGGGCATCTCAAGGCTGAGGGGGCGCTGGCTGACACGCATGATGTGCTCCACCTTGCGCGGGGTGACGCCCAGTTCGCCCGCGATCTCCTCGGTGGTGGGGTCGCGGCCCAGTTCCTGCACCAGTTGGCGGCTGGTCCGGGTCAGCCGGTTGATCTGCTCATACATGTGTACCGGCACGCGGATTGTGCGCCCCTGGTCGGCGATAGCGCGGGTCACGGCCTGCCGGATCCACCAAGTGGCATAGGTGCTAAACTTAAACCCCCGCCGAAAATCGAACTTTTTGACAGCACGGATCAGCCCGATATTGCCTTCCTGGATCAGATCCAAGAACGGCACGCCGCGGCCCACGTATTTCTTGGCCACGCTCACTACAAGGCGGCTGTTGGCTTTGATCAGATGCTCTTGCGCGGCCTGCCCGTCGCGCACATACCACAGCAGGCGCTCGCGTTCCTCCCAGTCATCTACGCCTTGGGCCAGCTGCTTGCGCGACTCGCGACCCTTCTCCATGCGCTTGGCGAGCGAAACCTCCTCCTCAGCCGTGAGCAGCGGGACTCGCCCGATCTCCTTCAGATAGAGGCTGATCGAATCGTCGATCTCGATCTGGCTCAGGTCGAACGAGTCATCCTCCACCATATCGGCTTCGGCCTCCGGTCCCTCAGACGGCTCGTCCTCGCGGCTCTGACCCACCTCGATCCCCTGCTCGAACAACGAGGCAAAGGTATCTTCGAGCTGGTCCATATTGCTCTCCGCTTCCGGCATCACCTGCAGCACGTCGTCAAAGCTGACGTAACCTTGGCTGCGGCCCAAGTTGAGCAGATATTCGAGCGCTGCTTCCGGAGTCAACACCTGAGCAGGCTCGGACGGTTCCGCGCCATTCTCAGCGGCAAGAGGGGTATCGCCGGCGACTTCAAGCCCTTCCTCGAAGTCGCCGTCCAGATCCAATTCCAGTTCCTCATCCATGGATACATCGATATGTTTTTGCTTCGCCATGATTGCTCCCGCTATATGCACACAAAATGCCCAAAGGCCGAAAGGCTCCGCTACCCGTCGACCGGCTCCTTGAAATCCCAGATTCCGGCGCGCCGCCCATACCGCGTATGGCAGGAGCGGCAGACTAACGTATTCTCCTCGACCAAGTCAAACGTCCGGTCGCCGCTGCAGACCGGACAACAGAAAAGATCGGTAATGGCCGCATGCCGGTCAAGGACAGGCGCGGCCTCTTTGACAGCCCCCTGGAGTTGGACAAAGACGCTGGGCGCCAGTGGATATCTGCCGCCCATGCGAAAAAGCCAACTGTCCAGTTGTGCCAGCCTCGCTGCCGAGACAGATCGTTTGAGCAGGGGCAGTCGAAAATGCGAGACGGCGTATTGCCGGCGCACGCACAGGTGCGCCCGCTCAAACTGTTCCCACATCCAGGCTGGATGAAAGTCAAAGTTCAGTTCAACAAACTCGACCGGAGCCGGGTCCATGGGGGACCATGTCTGCCGGCCCAGCGCCCAGCGAGCCAGGGCCTTTAGATTGCGCTTGTTGGCATATTCCACCAGCGCCACCCCATTCGGTTGGAGCACACGGCGAATCTGTGCCAAGGTCTGCGGCACGTCGGCCAGATGGTGCATGACGCGCACCATCACCAGAGTGTCTAGACTTGCCTTTGCCAGCGAAAGCTGGTATATATTACCTGCGACGAAGACAAAACGAGGGTCGTGGCCCCAACGTTCCACCGCCTCGTGCAGCAGGCTGCGGCTGTAGTCGAACAAGACGATCTGGTCATAGCCCAGATAGAGATCCGCCAGCCGGCCAAATCCCGCTCCAATTTCGGCAATGCAACGCCCCGTCGGCGGCAGCAGACGCTGCAACGCCAACCGTTCGGTCGCATCCTCGTAATTGCGGCCCTGTCCTTCCCAGAACTCCGTGCGATAGTGGCTGCCCTCGTAGTCTATGACCGGCGGGACGTTGGTCACAGTAGGTCCGGACTGGCCTGGTACCGTCATCGACAATTATCGCGTACCCGTATAGAGTTTTATGTAACGATGATTCGCATCAGTTTTGGTTCACCGTACAGCGCCGACCGTGCAACACCGGCGCGGTGTTTCACGTGAAACAGCACGTGACCCGGCAGCCGTAGAACGCTGCCTAGACCCCGCGCACAGGCGGCAAAAAAAGGGCGGGAGCACTACTCCCACCGCTGTCCGTCACCGCTGTCCGTCACCGCTGTCCGTGTGAACGCCCCGATTATAGCAGGGTCGTCGCGCAATTTCAATACCCAACTTCATGCAAATACACACTGGATATTGCGGCATCACCTGCACGCGCGGCCCCGCCGCCAAGCAGCGCTGCGTACTATCCGAAGTGAGAGAGAGCGCCGATTCATGCTGTCGCCGGCTTGACAGTCTCGCCCTCTGCTTGCTACACTCTACCCACAATCGAACCAGCCGGTTCAGGTGCATTAGCCGCTCGGAAGCGCGGTGCAAAATGGGGGAAGATCGGTGACGTAGCCGCCGACGCGCAGATTGAGGCGCCGACAGTCACGCCTACCGAGACGCCTGCACCCACCATCGCACCGCCCCCTTCTGCCGCCCCCACGCAGACCCTCGGCCCTCCCCCGCCGAAGATCCTGTTTTTCAGCGTCGAGCCGGCGACCATCCATCCAGGCGAACAGGCGCAGATGCGCTGGCAGGTGAATCAGGCGGAATCTGTTTCTGTGGGCGACGGCGAGCGCAGCGCGAGCATCCTCCCATCGGGCGACGGTTGGGTGAGGCCCGCACAGACCACGACCTACACGCTGATTGCGCGCGGCGCAGGGATCCAGGTCATCGCCACCGCGGTGCTGGCTGTCGTCGCGCCACCGCCCGCCCCGACAATCGAGCCAACACCTACCCTACCCCCTATTCCCGCGTCTGCGCTGCCGCCGACGCCACCCGCTATCGCGCTGTCCCCGGCAGTACTTCAGCCGGCGCCGATCCAACCGGCGCAGATCGTGGTCAACATCGCGCCACCAGCCACGCCGCCGGGAAGCCGCGGGATCCAGATGCAGCTACTGCTCCTGCTGATGGCAGGCATCCTGGCGGCTGTCCCCATGGGCATCCTCTGCCTGGTGGCGATCCTAGTGATCATCCGCCGCATTGCGGCGTAGCATCCGGCCCGTTTCGTGCTAAGATAGCAGTATGTTCCCCTCATCCTAGCCAATACCCGTTTGGCCAATACCCGCTCAGGAGGCGCGCCTATGCACATCTCGGATCGAACATTTCTCGTCACCGGCGGCGGCTCTGGCCTGGGCGCGGCCACCGCTCGCCATCTGGCGCAGACCGGGGCCAATGTCGCCATTGTCGACCTCAACCGCCCGGTCGGCGAGCGCCTCGCCGACCAACTGCCGGCGGCCTACTTTGTCCAGGCCGACATCACGCATGCCGAGGCCATACAGGAGGCTGTCGCCGCGGTGCGCACACGCTTCGGGTCACTGCATGGGGTTGTCAACTGCGCAGGGATGGCGGTCGTGGAAAAGACGCTCAGCCGCCGCGGCGCGCACAGCCTGGAGAGCTTTGCGCGCGTCGTGCAGGTCAACTTGGCGGGGTCCTTCAATGTGGCGCGGGTCGCCGCCGAAGCGCTGGCGAGCAATGACCCCAACGAAGAAGGCGAGCGCGGCGTGATCATCTTCACAGCCTCGATCGCGGCCTATGAAGGGCAGGTGGGGCAGGTCGCCTATGCCGCCGCCAAGGGCGGCATCGTGAGCATGACGCTCCCGATGGCACGCGATCTCTCCACCTATGGCATCCGCGTCGTGACGATTGCGCCGGGAGTCTTTGATACGCCCCTGCTGGCGACGCTGCCTACGCCCGCCATCGAAGCCTTGGCGCAGCAGTCGCCCTTCCCCAAGCGGCTGGGCCGGCCCGACGAATTCGCGGCGCTGGTGGCGCACATCATTCAAAACCCCATGCTCAACGGCGAAGTGATCCGGCTCGACGGCGGGCTGCGGATGAGTTAGAATCAATAGTCGGGCAGATAATCCGCCCGCGCCGGGGCAGGCAGATGGCCGATATCGTTGATCAGCACCGGCGTCCACTGCGCCCCGTCCCAGTCGAGGATGCTGATCGAACAGTTGGGCGGGTCAAAACGCCGCCAGTCGCCCGGCCCATTCCCCACAAACGAAGCGAGCAGATTGCCGATCACCCCGCCGTGTGTCACCGCCACCAGGGTCTCGCCTGGGTGTTGGGCGACCAGCCGCTGGGCGGCCTCCACCACACGGCTGTTAAACGTACTGGGCGATTCACCATTGGGCGGCGCAAAGTGCGGGTCCGCCTCCCAGCGGCCCCAGAGATCTTCCATTTCGCGCAAGTCGCGAAAGGAGCGCCCCTCCCAGTCGCCGATGCTGAACTCGCGCAGCCCATCGTCTACCTCGGCCATAAGCCCTGTCGCCCGGGCAATGGCCGCCGCTGTGCTTTGCGCCCGCGGCAGCGGCGAGACATAGAGATGATCGATGGGCCGGCCGTCATGCAGTTGCGCCAGCCGCGCGGCGGTGGCATCCACCTGGGCGCGGCCGCGCGGCGTCAGCGGCGCATCGAGCGCGCCATGCCATACCTGGCTGAGATTGCCTTCGGTCTCACCGTGGCGCACCAAGATCAAGCGCGTGATGACCGGCTGCGTGGTTGTATTCGTCATGCCTTTTCTTTCTCGTCTCCAGACTCCAGTTCGCGCGCAGTGCGCGCGTAGGGGACGGCGAGTATTGACACTGCCCCCCCACCATGCTACACTGTCGGCTACTATGGACACAAGTGCCCTGCTGGTCTGCATCACACGCTCCAGGCGCTACGCTTCCCGGACCGGTCACTGATCTGGAAACTTTGCGCGCGCACGTGTAAGACAGGGGTTTGACGGCAAAGCTCTCCAGTTCGGAGGGCTTTTTCTTTTGCCAAGCGGTCCGGCCTCCGTCACACACCGCCTCGCCGCCATCCGGCGAGAGATGTGTCGCCCGCAGGCCGGCGCTGTGATCTTGCATGTTCCATACAAGTCGATTAACCATCGAGAAGGACAGGAGCACGATGTACAAAGCGGGGATCGCCGGCGCTACAGGATACACCGGCTTTGAGTTGGTGCAGATGATCCAGCGCCACCCACAGTTGGAGGTTGCCTGGGTCACCAGCGAAAACAGCGCGGGCAAAACCTTCTCCGAGGTCCACGCCGCGCCGTGGGACTATCCGCTGATCAGCCTGCAAGAAGGCATGGCACGCGCCGGCGAGGTGGATGTAGTCTTTCTCTGCCTGCCGCATACCGCGTCGATCGAGCCGGTGCGCGCCTTTCAAGCCACCGGCGTGCATGTGGTGGACCTCAGCGCCGACTTCCGGCTGGCCGACCCCGCCGCCTACCAACGCTGGTATGGCGTGCCCCACACCGCGCCCGACCTGCTGCCGCAGTTTGTCTATGGGCTGTGCGAGATCAACCGCGCCCAGATCGCAGGCGCACGGTTGATCGCCAATCCCGGCTGCTATCCCACCAGCGTCAACCTGGGCCTCTATCCCTTGGCCAAGGCGGGCTGGCTGAGCGACCAGGTGATCGTCGACAGCAAAAGCGGCGTCAGCGGCGCGGGCCGTCAGACCAAGCTGCAGTACAGCTTTGTGGAAGCCAACGAGAATCTGACGCCCTACAACGTCGGCGTGCGCCACCGCCACATCGCCGAGATGGAGCAGGTGCTCAACCGCGTCAACGGCCAACACACGCACCGTTTTCTCTTTTCGCCCCATCTGCTGCCCGTCAACCGGGGCATCCTCAGCACGATGTATGTCAGCGTGCCGCAGGGCGTCACCGAGCAGATGATCCGCGATCTCTATGCCGAGACCTACGCCGGCGAGCCGTTTATCCATCTGCTGCCCGCGGGCCAGTTCGCCTCGCTGCGCCACACCGCCTATACCAACCGCTGCGCCGTCAGCATCACGTCTGCCGACCCCATGCAGCCCGATGGCCCGGACTATATCATCGTCGCCACGCTGGACAATCTGATCAAGGGAGCCAGTGGCCAGGCGATCCAAAACTTTAACCTCAGCGTAGGGATCGACGAGACATTAGGTCTACTTTAGAGGTCTACTTTAGAGGTCTACTCTAGGGGGCTGACCTGCCCGCCGCGATGAACGATGGACGAACTATACATGTCATCTGATCTCAATCCCGGTAATCTCAACTTCGACCTCAGCGCCGGACCGGTGCTCGAATCGGACCCAGGCGAGGCCGGGCACATGCCCTATATCGTGGTCGTCAAGGTGGGCGGCAACGAGCTAGACGACCCCTCTTTTCTCGCAGGCCTGTCCTTGGCCGTACGCGCCGTGCAGGCCGAAGGCTATGTCCCGGTGATCGTGCATGGCGGCGGCAAGACCATCGCCGCCTATCAGGAAAAGCTGGGGCTGACGCCCCACTTTATTGAAGGGCTGCGCGTTACCGACGAGCCAAGCCTCGACGTCGCCGAAATGGTGCTCAGCGGGTTGACCAACAAACGCATCGTGCGCGCCTTGGTCCATACCGGCATTCGCGCCGCAGGGTTCAGCGGTGTGGACGACGGCACGATCTATGTGGAAAAAATGTGGCACCCGCTGGGCGATCTGGGCCGCGTGGGCGACATCCAGGACGTCGACCCCCATCTGATCTACGCGCTGATCGACGCCGGCATCGTGCCGGTCATCAGCCCGATCAGCTTTGGCGCACACGACTCGTTGAGCTATAACGTCAACGCCGACCATGCCGCCACCGCCATCGCCGCCCGGCTGGGCGCGATCAAGTTGGTGTTTGTCAGCAACGTGCCGGGCATCTTGGTGGCGGGCCGCGTGGTGCGCGCCGTCACCGCCGACCAAGCCGAGCAGTGGATCGACGAAGGCATCATCACCGGGGGCATGATCCCCAAGGTGCGCAGCGCCATCCATGCCGTCCAGGGCGGCGTCGCCCAGGCGGTGATCACCAACCTGGCCGGCGTCCAAGAGAACGGCGGCACCGGCGTGATCGGGGCGCGCAACATTGCCTAGCATCCAAGGCCCGGCCACGGCCGCCCAATCGAAGCTGCCGCTTTCAACAGCTACACAGGAGCGAGGAATGAACACGCAGGAAATCATCGGCCTGGAACAAGAGTATGTGCTGGGGGTCTACAGCCGCCCGCCCTTTGTGATCGAGCGCGGCGAAGGCAGCACGCTCTATGACAGCGAGGGCAATGCCTATCTGGACTGTGTGGCGGGGATCGCCGTCAACGCGCTGGGCTATGATGACCCCGGCATCGCCCAGGCTGTTCAGGAAGCGGTGAGCAGCGGCGTGCTGCATGCCAGCAACCTCTATCACACCGCGCCCCATGCACGGCTGGCAAAGCTGCTGTGTGAGACCAGCTTTGCCGATAAGGTTCATTTCAGCCTCACCGGCGCAGATGCCAACGAGGGCGCATTCAAGTTCGCCCGCCGCTATGCACGTGAGAAGGGGCGCAACGATAAATATCACATCCTGGCCTTTTCCAACGCATTTCATGGCCGTCTGTTTGGCAGCCTGGCCGCCACGCCGCGGCCCAAGTATCAGGAGCCGTTCGAGCCGTTGATGCCCGGCGTGCGCTTTGCCGAGTTCAACGACCTGGAGAGCGCACGCGCCCAGATGGACGAGGGGGTCTGCGCCATCATCGTAGAACCTGTGCAGGGGGAGGGCGGCATCCACCCGGCGACACGCGAATTTCTGCAGGGGTTGCGCGACCTGGCCGACCAGTATGATGCGCTCTTGATCTTTGACGAGGTGCAGTGCGGCGTGGGGCGCACAGGCCACCTGTGGGCCTACCAAGGGTACGGCGTCGAGCCGGACATCCTGACCAGCGCCAAACCCCTGGCGGGGGGTCTGCCGATCGGCGCTATCCTGATGCGCCAAAAGGTAGCGGAAGCCATGCACAAGGGCGACCATGCCAGCACCTTTGCCGGCGGCCCGGTCACGACGCATGTGGCGGAATATGTGGTCCAGCGCGTCTCCGACCCCAACTTCTTGGCCGACGTGCAGGCCAAGGGCAAGCTGCTCAAAGAACTGCTCGATGAACTCAACAGCCCGCATATCGTCGAGGTGCGCGGCCAAGGGCTGATGGTCGGCATGGAGCTGGATATCGACACCAGCCCGATTGTGTCCGAAGGCTATAAGCAGGGGCTGATCTTGGTCAACGCCGGCCCCAATGTGCTGCGCTTTGTGCCGCCGTTGACCATCGGCGAAGACGAGATCAAACAGGTCGTCGCCAAGGTGGATGCGATCCTGCAGCGGATGTAGCTGCCGCTGAAGCCGCGAATCCGGCTGCGCGCCGTTGTTCAGGAGTAAGGAACCAGGAGCCGATGCCCATCACCATCCGTCCCGCGTTTGAGCAGGATATTCCCGCCATCGCCGCCATGGTGAACCGTTTCGCGGCGCAGGACATCATGCTGCCGCGCAGTGAGGCCGGCATCCGCCAGACGCTGGCCGACTGGCTGGTCGCGGCCGATGCGAACGGTCATGCGATCGCGGGCTGTGGCGCGCTGGTCCCGCTCACCGAAACCTTGGTCGAGGTCCGCTCGCTGGCGGTGCATGAGGACTACCAAGGGCAGGGCGTCGGCGGGCAGTTGGTGCTGGCCTTGGTCGAGATCGCGCGTGACCAGGGCTATGAACAGGTCTGCGCGCTCACGCTGCGCGAGAACTTCTTTACACGGCTGGGCTTCGAGGTGGTCGACCGCTGGAGCATCAGCCCCAAGGTGTGGCAGGCCTGCATCTACTGCCCCAAATTCCACCGCTGTGATGAAGTCGCCGTGTCGATGCCGCTCGTCGCCGCGCCCGCCAAAGCGGAGGAGAGCAAGGTTCCGGGCTGGAACGGGCTGCTGCGCTGGGATGCCTGGCAGCCGTTGAAGCTGGCCTATCAACAGCGCCCCAGCAGCGGGGAACGCTAGGCAGGTTGGGTTTTGCCGGCTCATCCAGCCGGCCTGTGCAGATGATTGCGGATGAGTCAGATACTCCCCGCTAAAGCAGGGGAGCTTGTCTCTGGCGCTGCGGAATAGAAGTCTACATCCGCATCCGAGACAATAGGCTGTCTGACGGCAGCCCAAGAGATGTTGCGAGCAGCGTTGACATCGGCGTGGGCCGTATGCCCACAACTACGGCAAAGGAACTCAGATTGGCTTTGGCGATTGGCCTTCTCAACATGACCACACACGAAACAGCGTTGGCTGGTATAGCGCGGGTCAACCAAAACCAAAGGAACTCCCGCCAGCTTCGCCTTGTAGGCGAGGAAGGCGCGCAGTTGGGCGAACGACCAATTGCTGTGCCGTGTCCGTTGCTCTTTGCCTCTGACCCTAGTCCGCGTGCG
>JADLFO010000148.1 GCA_020845455.1 Caldilineaceae bacterium | reverse complement strand
TTCACGACGGCAATCACGCTTCCCATGAGGAACACATATTGAAAGCCAAATGTGCTCCAAATCAGACCGCCGACCAGCGCGGCCGTGATGGAAAAGACGTGATCGATGCTCACGGCCATGGTCAGCGCGGGCTGCACATCATCCGGCTGCAGCGCAATCTTCTTCATATACGTCGAGCGCGCCATGCCGACAGACATGAGCATCTGATCCAGGAGAAAGCAGGCGCAGACAATGATAAAGGCGATGTTGTCGGCGAAGATGGACTTCGAGAAGCCGTAGCCAAAACAGACCGGGATGAGGATCAGCGCTTCGGCGGCAAGAACGGCGCGTTCGCCGAACCGGTCAATGGTCCAGCCGAGGATGGGTTGGAAGACGACGCCGATGATGCCGCCCACCATCATCAAGGTGGCGATGATCTGGGTGGGCTGCTGGAAGATGGTGACAAGGACCCACGGCGCAAAGGTGATAAAAATCTGCTTGCGTGAGCCGCTGAGGATGTTGAGCACATAGAAGAGATTATATTCCCGGTGCAGCGTGAAGAAGGTCTTGGGGCGCTGGGGGCGCGTGGGCCGCATCGAGAACATCAGATAGACGGCGACGGCGAGGGCAAGGGCGACGAGCAGGAAGGTGAACTGGAAGCTGAAGTGCAGATAGCGAAAGCCGATCACTACGGTGAAGGAACCGACGATGGCGGCAAAATTGCGTACGGCATTGAGCTGGCCGAGCCGCTGCCCTGTCTGTCCCTCGCGCGCAAGCTCCATGCCGATTGTGGAGGAGAGCGGCATGAACATATGCTGGCCCAAGCTGTAGACGAACAGCCAGACGACCAAGAATGCGTAGGTCGGCGCGGCGAAGCCAATCGTCAAAGCGCCGGCCACGCCGAGGAGCAGCGAGGCCGCGCCCAGGCGGCGGCTGCACAAAAACCACAGCAGGGCGGAGACGAACACGACCAGAAAGCCGGGCAATTCGCGCGGAAATTCCAGGAACGAGCGTTGGAACCCGGTGAGCGCAAAACGCTCGTCTAGAAAGTTGTTGAATGTAGCATCGAACATGCTGTATGCCACGCCCAGGGCGAGCGAGGCGCCGATGAACAGCTTGAGTTCGCGCGGGATGCGGGCAACCCTATCGAGGCGCGACGCCGGACGGTCCGAAGACAGAGTAGGAATGTTTTGTGTGGAAGCGGTTGCGATCGCGCGCGAGGGCGTGGGGTTGGGTCGTTCCTCTGAGCGTGAGACGGCGATGGGGTCGGTGCGGGTCTGCATTGGGGTTCGGTCTGCTTGTCTAGCGTGGTATTAGCGCACAATGAGACATGGCTTGGTCCCAAGATAGAGACCTTTTCATTGTACCACGCGGTTGACCTAGACCGATTATCAGGAATACAGAACCGGGATAGCTCCCGGTTCTGTATTCAGTCCTATGTGACGAGTTCTAGCACTCGCTGTAGCCGCAGACGGCGCACTTGCGGCAGCCCTCGACGTTGAGGAAGGCCGCTTCGCCGCATTCGGGGCAGATGTCGCCGATGGGCCGCTGGGCAATGGGCAGCGCCAACTGTTCCGCCGGCAGTTCCTCGCGCGCCGGCGGCAGGTCGCTCAGATGCTCGGCCAACACTTGGGCGATGCCGTCGGGCAGGCTGCGTACCCGTTTGGCCCCAAAACCCAGGGGCCGCCCGCCGCCGATTCCGGCCATCTCGTCCATGACCCAGCGCAGCCGTTCGCTGGGCGGCAGGCTGGCCGGCATGCGCAATACGAGGCTGATCAAGCGGCCAATCGCCTCGCTGACGGCGCTGACATCGCTGCCGGCCTTGCCCACGTTGAGAAAGACCTCAAACGGCTCGCCGCGTTCATCGCTGTTGACGGTGATGTAAGCCGTGCCCAGCGGCGTTTCCTTGCGATAGGTGCTGCCCCGCAGCAGCAGCGGGCGCGGGCGTTTGGTCATGGCCGGTTTGATGTCGTTGGTAGCCGGAGCAGGCGCGGCGCTCTTGCGCGCCGCTTCGTGGCTGCCTGTGCCGTTGGCATGGGTGGTCTCTGCGCCGCGGGTGGCGGCCGCGGGCGCGGCAGGTTCTTCGCTCTTCTTCTCCCTAGTGGCCTTGGTCTCCAGCACCACCTCCTGGCGGCTGCCGGTCACATAGACGGTCAACCCCTTGCAGCCGAGTTCCCAAGCCAGCAGATAGGCCTTGGCCACATCATCTTCGGATGTGCCTTCGGGGAAATTCACGGTTTTCGAGATACTGTTATCGACAAAGGCCTGGATAGCGGCCTGCATGTAGACATGCTCTTCGGCGCTGATGTCGCTGCTGACGACATAGGTGTGGCGCAGGTCGGCGGGCAGATCCTCCACGTCTTGGCAACTGCCTACGGTGGCGACATGCTGCTTGATGGCGGCTTTGCGCGCCCCGCTCAGCGCGGTGGCGTTGAGCGCTTGCTCGAAGAGCGGGCTGGTATAGACCAATTCGACGTTCTTGTCGCCGTCCTTAAAGTGGCGGATATAGCCCAGGGCAAAGACCGGCTCACAGCCATAGCCTTCGCAGCCGCAGACCGTGGCGATCGTGCCGGTGGGCGCAACCGTGGTCTGGGCGGCGTTGCGGATGCCATGCTCGCCGATGCCCTGCACGATGGCGTTCCAGTCGAGCGCCGGGCGTCCCCAATCGCGCGTGAAGGGGAAAAGTGGGGTGGGCGGCTGCCACTTCATACCGCCGGGCTGCTTGGCGTCATAGATGCTGCCTTCATAGGCCAGGAAGGGGCCGCGCTGGCTCGCCAGTTCGATGCTTTTCTCCATGCAGTGATAGCGTACAAACTCCATAATCTGTCCGGCGAACTCCTGGCCTTCGGGGCTGCCGTAGCGGATGCCGAGTTTATACATCATATCGCCCAGCCCCATGATACCCAGCCCGATGCGCCGGGCGCGATAGGCGGCGGCGGCGACTTCGGGCACAGCGGGCACATAGGTGTTGGCGCTGACCACATTGTCGAGGAAGTGGGTGCTTTCATGCACCGAGCGGCGCAGCAGGTCCCAATCCACCACCGGCTTGCCCGCGGCGTCGTGGGTCACATGCTCGCCCAGATTGATCGAGCCAAGGCAGCAGTTTTCGTGCGGGCCGAGCCACTGCTCGCCGCAACCCCTCGATACATATCCTTCGGTGATCCAGGTATCGCTGCGCTGCTCATACAGATCATATACAGTGGCCAGGCCAGCCGGTTCTACCTTAAGAACCTTCGCCGCCCAATTGCCGCCGGTAAAGTTTGAACGCAGGGCAGCTTCTTCCAGCCGCATCTGCTTTTGGGGATGCGATAGGCGCACCTGCTCAAACATTCTCCCTAAGCTTGCACCCGCAATGGTCACATCGTACTTGGGGCGGTCGCTATGTATCTCACGACCGTCAATGTCATGGCGCTGCCGTATGGAGGTGGAAATCTGGGCATGCACGCCAAACATCAACAGGATGCGGCGAACCTGGCGGGCTAGTTCAATACTAGAGGTGTGGAAACGCAGCAGCGGATGATTGCTTTGCAGATCAACGCTGCCATCGGTTGAGAACAGCCCATCCAGAAGGCCAGTGAGGAAGTCACGGTTGCTGTTGATATACAATTCCGGCAGACGTTTCTCAGGCCCTCGCGCCGGCTCCAAGGGCAGCGAGCGCACCCACTCGGTGATCACGCGCCCTGGCTTCGGGTCCATCATCATGGAACGGCTGCCCTCGTTCACATAGGCGCTCATACTGACTGCACCCACTTTTGCGAACGCCAATTCAAGAGTATCATTCCAGTCTTTGTCGTCGGCGTGGCTGCTGATCCGCACCACATCTCTGGAGAGACCGATGGGGGTGTAACATCCGTCACCCACCAGGACACCCACCAGGAAGCCATACTCTCGATCCGTAAGGTTGGCCGAAGTAGGGGCGACGGGATTGTTGGGCACAGTTCCTGCATAGACACGCACCCAATCACCCGGTTTGAGTTCGCCGAGACGCCGCGATTCATAGAATTTGGTGCGAGAGTCGCGCGCGTGGAACTGGTGGGCTGCGGTGGCGCGGACTTGGCCGCCGTCCGACAGATAGATATCATAGACCGGGACCTGATGGTTGATTTCAACTTCGGCTACCTGTCCAGTTCCGAGTACTGTGCAGATTTCATCGCCAACTCGGATCGAGTCGGCCCTCCGCCATCCGGATGGTGTAGCTACGAGCGTGTCGCCTGTCACGCAAGGATTGGTGGCTTCCAGGTCATACAGGTGGGGGACAGGGTTGCTGCGGTTGGCGGCGTCGATAAAGAGCGCGCCCGGCTCGCCGTTGTGATGGGCGTAGCGGATGATCTTGGCGAAGAGGTCGCGAGCGCGCACGGTCTTTTGCACCGCACCGTTGCGCGGGTTGCGCAGTTCAAAGTCGGCATCGTCCTTGACGGCCTGCATAAACTCGTCTGTGATAGCGACCGAGATATTGAAGTTGGTGATCGCCCCTTCCTTTACCTTGCACTCGATGAACTCCTCGATGTCGGGGTGGTCGACACGCAGCACGCCCATATTGGCCCCACGCCTAGATCCGCCCTGCGCGATCTCGCCGAAGGCCTGGTCATAGACGCGCAGAAAACCGACCGGCCCGGTGGCGCGGCCTGCCGAGGTGTGTACCACGTCGCCTTTGGGGCGCAGCCGGCTGAATGAGAAGCCGTTGCCGCCCCCTGTCTGCTGGATCAATGCGGCGACGCGCAGCGTGCTAAAGATGCCGTCGCTCGACTTACCCATGTCGTCCTCGATGGGCAGCACAAAACAGGCCGCCAACTGGCCCAGGGGCGTGCCCGCACCGGTGAAGGTAGGGCTGTTGGGAAAGAAGCGGTATTGTGACAGGAGGTCATAGAAGGCGCGCGCGGCGGCCTCGGCATCCCCGCCATGCTCGTTCTCTACCTGGGCCACGTGATAGGCTACGCGATAGAACATGCCGGAGGGGGTCTCCAGGAGGCTGCCGTCCAGGTCGCGGCGCAGGTAGCGCCGCTCCAACACCTTGCGGCTGTTCTCGGTCAGGGCGATCTTGCTCTCGTCCACATAGTCAGGCGGAGTCAGCGCCACGCGCTGACCGGCCACATTTTCGATCACAGTCGACGCGCCGTGCGCGTTCCTGGGGACAACCTCGGTGGGCTGGGCGGGCTGTACTTCCATGGTGACTCCTCCTAGGCGGCAAGTGAAACGCGGCCCGGCGCACTCACAGGCACGGTGGTCTTAACGGTGGTCTTAACGGTAGTCTTAGCGGTGGTCTTTCTGATTTTTCGAGAAATCAACAGGGGCACGCACGGCTAGATGGATCGACGTAAAATCGCGCCCTCAGACACGGGCATCGAGATACAATTTCGGGTCTAGTTCAAAAAAGACGAGCAGGCGGCCACAGCCAAATCTGCCCCGTCTTGGCTTGGGCCAGGCGCACGCCACAGCGCAGCGCCTAACGTCCCATCAGCCGGTCAATCTCGCTGCGTAGCTCGTTGAGGTCGTTCATCTCCAGATAGACGCTGGCAAACCGGATGTAAGCGACCTGGTCGAGCCGGGCAAGGTGATCCAAGACCAGATTGCCGATCATGCTGCTCGGCGCCTCCGAACGTCCCAGCCCGTGCAGCGTGTCTTCGATCTGCGTGACCATCTCTTCGATGGCGTCGCCGCTGATGGGCCGTTTGGTCGCCGCAATCTGGATGCCGGCCAGCAGCTTTTGCCGGTCATAGGCCTCACGGCGGCCGTCGCTCTTGACGACTAGCAGGCTGGCGGCCACATATTCATAGGTAGTGAAGCGCTGGTCGCAGCGTTCGCAGCGCCGCCGGCGGCGGATGCCGTCGCCTGTTTCGCGCGTGTCGACCACCCTGTGGTGCGCATAGCCGCAATGGGGACAGCGCATAGAATTTCCCCGATTAAGTCTACATATTGTGTTATTGTAAAAGTAGAATACTACATATGGGCTGTTGCCGTCCGGCAGTATAGCATAGCTGCGCAAGCGATGCAAGCGCAAAACGCGTGTTCTGGGGAGGATGTTCTAGAGGAAGGCGGCGCGGGCGCGAAATTTTAAGGTGGCAGATCGCGCTGCACGATTCAAACCCACGATGAAAAAACGCTGCGGATATGCCGCCCGGCATATCCGCAGCGTGTAGCTGTAGCGCCGTCGCCACAGCCCCGCGGTAGGGCCGTGTCGAAATTCAACTGGCGCAAAAAAGCCGGCTCAGCGTCCGTTGGAGCGCGAGCGGCGCAGAAAGGACGGGATGTCTAGGTCGTCCCGTTCGAAGGTGCGAACCTTGTAGTCGGACGAGGGCGACCGCTGCGGCTCTTGGCGTGGCTGGCCGGGGCGCTGCTGGTCATAGGCGCGCTTGCCGAAATCCAGCACGTCGGGCGCATCGTGGCGGTCAAAGCCGGTGGCGATGACGGTTAGGTTCAGATCTTCCTTCATGGTCGGGTCCACGACTGCGCCGAAGATGATGTTGCATTCGGGGTGGGCGCTGGCGCGGATGATCTCCGCCGCTTCGTTCACCTCGAACAGGCTCATGTCGTTGCCGCCCTTGATGTTAAAGAGGATCGAGCGCGCGCCGTCGATTGAGACGTCGAGCAGCGCGCTGTGGATCGCCTGCTGCGCCGCGTCTTTGGCGCGGTTTTCGCCGCTGCCCTTGCCGATCGCCATCAGCGCCGCGCCGCCCTCCAACATGACGGCGCGCACGTCGGCAAAGTCCAGGTTGATCAAGCCGGGGACGGTGATCAATTCGCTGATGCCCTGAATGCCCTGGCGCAGTACGTCGTCGGCAGTGGCAAATGCTTGGTTGATCCCCACCTTTTTATCCACGATCTGCAGCAGCCGGTCGTTGGGGATCGCGATCAGAGTATCCACATTCTTGCGCAGTTGGTCTGTGGAGACCTCGGCGGAGCGCCGCCGCTGCGCCCCCTCGAAGGTGAAGGGGCGAGTGACCACGCCGATGGTCAGCGCGTTCAGCTCGCGGGCGATGGCTGCGATCACCGGCGACGCGCCCGACCCGGTGCCGCCACCCATGCCTGCGGTCACGAAGATCATGTCGGCCCCTTCGAGCACTTGCTTGAGTTCTTCGCGACTTTCCTCGGCCGCGCGCTGGCCGATCTCCGGGTTGCCGCCGGAGCCAAGCCCCTTGGTCAGTTTTTCGCCAATGCGCAGCCGCAAGGGTGCGTTGGAGAGCATGAGGGCTTGCGCATCGGTGTTGACGGCGATAAACTCGACGCCCTGAATGCCCTCTTCAATCATGCGGTTGACCGCATTCTGCCCGCCGCCGCCCACGCCAACTACCTTGATCTTGGCAAAGTTCTCTACAAACTGCGGCTGAGAAGTGTTGCGCGGCATGTTCTGCTCCTTGTCTGGCAATTGTCCGCCGTCCCGTCGAAACGAGTCCATAATCCACCCCATCCTTTGACAAGCTAAGCGAGCGGGCATCACCTCAGATGAGAGACGATGAACAGCGGCGATGCACACTCCCCGATACCGAACTGCCGGCGCCTCCGCATGCGCCGGCGGCCACAAGTCAAACCCACTGTCTTTCAAGCGAACGTCAGGACAAACTATCAACAAACTATATCGGTGCGCATGATGGTGAATGAGATGCGACCGGGCGGCGTGGCACGCACATGCCCATGAGCCGGCATATGCGCCGGTGTGCCGGCCGGCGCTAGTATAATGGCGCTATTGTAACGGCGATCGGCTAACCCGGCAACAGGTTTTTGAGCCAGTGCATCAACTGCGAACCCCAATTCGACCGGCTGGATTCGGCGGCATATTGGCGGCGGATCTTGCGCGCGTCTTCATGCAGCGCCCAAAGCAGCAGCCCAACGCTGGTGGCATAGGCCGGGCTTTGCAGGTTGCGGCTCAACCCTGTGATGGGCAGACGGGTGCTTGGCGCGCCCACGCGCACGGGCATGCCCAAGATGCTGCGTCCCATCTCGGTGAGGCCGGGAAGCTGGCTGGAGCCGCCGGTCAGGACGATGCCCGCAGGCAGTTTGTCAAAATAGCCGCTCTCGTCCAGCTTGCTGCCGATGATCTCAAACATCTCTTCGGCGCGGTCGGCGAGAATCTCACTGATAAAACGGCGGCTGAAGCTGCGCTCCGATTTTTCGCCAAAGACCGAGGCCCAGACTTTGTCGTCTTCCGGCACGCTGTCGGGCATGACGCTGCCATAGCGCAGCTTCAGCTCTTCGGCGGTCTCAAACGGCGCATGCAGCCCTACGGCGACGTCGTTGCTGAAATGGTTGCCACCCATGTCCAGGATCACCGTATGGCACAGCCCGTCGTCTTCGAAGATGGCGATGTCGGTCGTGCCGCCGCCCATGTCCACCACGGCGACCCCCATGCGCCGCTCTTCCGGGCGCAGGACGGCCTCGTTGGCGGCCAGCGGTTCCAACACCAATTCGTCGATCTCGATGTCGTGGGCGCGCACGCACTGGGCAATGTTGTGGATCGCCGTGCTGCTGCCCGTCACAATGTGGGCGTCGACTTCGAGCCGGTAGGCGCTCATGCCCAGCGGGTGCTGCACGTCGCTTTGGCCGTCCACCGTCCACTGCCGGGCGATCGTGTGGATTACCTCTTGGTTTTGGGGCAAGGCGACGGCGCGTGCGCCTTCTAGGGCGCGCTGCATGTCGTGCATGGTGACGCCGTTGCGCGGCTCGACCGGGCTGACGCCCTTGCTGTTGAGCGTGCTGATGTGGCTGCCGGCGATGCCGATATAGGCGCTGGCGATGTTCATGCCGGCGTCTTGCTCACATTTTTCTACTGCGTCGCTGATACACGCGATCGCCTCGCTCACATTGATCACGACCCCGCGCCGAATGCCCTGGCTGGGGGCCTGGCCTTCACCTAAGATGCGTAGCGCCAGGTTGCCGAGGCTGTCGTGGGTGACCCCCGCCGTGAGCGCGCAGACCTTGGTGGTCCCGATATCAATCGCCGAAATAAACTCTTCCATGTCTGCCTTGTTTAGCGAACTCCCAATTTCAACTTGCTTCTCGAACGTTGCGCCGCCGCGCCAAGCACACACCCTTAGCGCACGAAGGGCCGGTCGACCAGACGGACATCGACGATCTGGGCCGGCGTTTCGCCGGCGCGCAGCATGTCGAGCGCAGCGGCCAAATTGACCAGCTTTTTGTCTCTATGGAAACCGTCACCCCAGTATACCCAAACCTGGGGATTCGGCAAAGGAAAATTCAAACCCACGGTGAGATTGTAACGGACTTTGCCCTCAAGCTCCGGCAGCGCCTTCACCAGCGCCAAGGCGCTCGTCAAGACCTGGGGGTCCATCGCCAAGCGGTCTTGCACGCTGATATCGCGCGCTTCCAGCAGGCTGTCGATCACTTGGGGCAGGCCGGGGTCTGTCTCGCCCACGGCCGGCAGGGTCGCGCCGTTGCTTGCCAGCCAATAGGTCTGGTCGCTGGTGACCCACAGCGCCACCGGTTTCATCTCCTGCACTTCCACTGTGACCGACGCAGGCAGCCCTACCTGGATGCGTACATCTTCTACCCAGTTGTTCTGCAGCAGGTTGCGGCGCAGCGCCTGGGGCTGCAGCCAAAAGATGTTCATGCCCTCGACTGCGCCGGCAGCGTAGAGGTCATCGGCCTGTAGGTGGACCAGGTTGACAAAGGTGACATCTTCGGTATAGACAAACCACGCATCTTGCGTGTGGATCATGCCCAGCCCATAGATGGCTCCGGCCAGGAGTGCGATGCTGAGCAGCTTGCTGATGTGCCAGCCTGACCCGGTCAGGCTGGAGATGGCGCGGGTGGCCGGGTTCGCCCGCAGATAATCGGGCAGTCCGGAAAGCGCTGCTTCGACACGGCGCATTTGTTGCGCCACGGCGCGTTTACGCCGCGCTTGGCGATAGGGGTGGGGGGCCTGAACGCCGCTGCGCGTTCTCTGGGGCGTGCTGCGCGGCGTGCGGCTGCGCGGCGATTGGCTGCGTGCGGTCGATGGTGTCGTGCTCATGCTGCCTTCATTGCCGAGACTGTATCTGTCATTCCGTTTACGCAGTGGAGGCACAGCTCCAGCGGAGCGAGGAATCTCTCTGCGCTCGCTACCCAAACCCAGAGAGGTTCCTCGACAGGAGTCTTGGAATGACAAATTGCGCTAGCGGTTGAGTCTAGTACATTGACTGGTTAGATATTAGACCGAAAGGGTGTATGCTGGCGAGCAAAGGAGGAAGCGATGTCCAAACCAGCCACCCCTATCGTGTTAAGTGATGTGGACCAAGACTACTTGCACGACTT
>JADLFO010000147.1 GCA_020845455.1 Caldilineaceae bacterium | reverse complement strand
TCTGACCGTTGGGGTGGGGGGCGAGCGTCGGGTCGGCGGGGTCTTGGCCGATCAGGTCGGGGGCGAGAAAGTGTACCCAGCCGCGGATCAAGCGCGGCCAGCCGTAGGCGCTGGCCTCGCCGATGCCCGTTAGCCCTTCGTCGGTGTGGATCACGACGATGGCGCAGTCGGCTTTAATCGTGCGGTAGCGGGCGGTGATCCACTGGCGTTCCAACTCATGTGGGCGCGACAGGCAGAGGGTCTCGATGCCGGTGATCTTCATCTGGAATTCCTTCAGCGGGCAGGGTGTGGGTGGTTGGTTGATCGGGACGATGACCGGCGTAAGAGCCGGCAGGTTGTTCGTTGCGCTAACGGCAAGCGGAGACAGCCGCCATGCAGCGGCTGTCTCCGTTCAAGCTAAGATATGCGAGTGTCTTAGGGCCGGCTGGGACCCCCGCCAGGCCGATCGGCCGGTTTGGGTTCATGGACAGGGTAGACCGGCTGATCTTCCAGCACGCTGCCGACCCAGTCCAGGTCACAGATCGCCTCGATGCCGTCTGCGGTGGTCTCGACGACGATAAAGCCAAGCGCATTGCCCTTGTCGGTGACGCGGCGACCGCCCGTCTCAGCCAACACCTCGTCGATCTCCGCAAAGGTCTGCTCGGTGCGCTGCCGCGCCTCGCGGATGATGGCCTGGCGTTCTGCACCGCGCGGCCTGGCGCCGCCCCGGCGCACCAAATAGGGCGCGGGCATCACAATGGCACGCACCTGTTGTTCGCATGGCATCGTCGCCAGCCGCTCGGCAAATTCATGGCTGATCTTCGTTTCGTGTCCGTTGGTATGCCATTCCATCTGTTCTCTAGGCTCCCTTCTCCGGCTAGGAGGCCAGCGCAGCCAGCGCTTCCTCGGGCCGGACCGTCCCATGTCCCCAGCGGTTGTCCGGGCGACGGTCCGTACCGCCTGGGTGAGCCGCCGTCTCCTTAAGGACTTGCACGATCTCCGCGACCGGGGCCTTGGGCTGCGCCGCCATCAAGAGCGCAGCCGCCCCCGCCACATGCGGAGCGGCCATCGACGTGCCGTCCATATAGGAGTAGTAGTACGCGCCGTCGACGCGCAGCGTCGGCGGGATGGTCGAATAGACCTGCACTCCTGGCGCGGCCACGTCCGGCTTGGTCACCAAGGCGTTTAGCTCCTGGCCGGGGAAGACCAGGCTGGCGCCGCTGCTGAAGAAGGCCACATCCACGCGCGTGCGTGAGAGCCGTTCCAGAGCGCCCACGGCCAGCGCGTTATAGGCGTTGCCGGGCGAACTGCTGTTGCCCTGATTCTCGTTACCCACGGCGACAACCGGCAGGACGCCGTATTGGCTGATGAGTACGTCGAACACTTCGGTGAACATCGGCTCGTAGTAGTTGAAACCCAGCGACATGTTGACGATGTCCGCGCCCTTTTCAATCGCCCAGTCCAGCCCTTCAAGCAGCGTGCGCAGCGTGGCGTCGCCCACCAGCACGCCCGCGACCAGCAGATTGGCTTCCGGCGCAACCCCAATATGGACGCCCTCCGGAGTCTGCCCACCTGCAATTGTACCACAGACATGGGTGCCATGCGTGCCCGCGTCGAAGGTCGGTTTGGCGGCGATGCGGCGGCCCAAGGGGTCGATGATTACAAAGTCGGAGACGCGTTTGTCCAAGGCCGGGTGGTCGCCAAAGACGCCGGTGTCGAGCACTCCGACTTTGACGCCTGCCCCCTTGGTCTTGTCCCAGACGGATGCCACGCCCAACTGCTCCAGCCCCCAGGTATAGCCTTGGCGCGCCTCACTGCGCGCCAGCTCGTCAAACGAGACGGCCTGGGGCTTGATGAGGTGGATCTGCTGGTTGGGCATGATGGCGATCACGTCCGGCTGGCGAGCCAGCGACAACAGCGTGCGCGGCGTCACCTCCACGGTGATCACCGGCAGCGCGCTGTGGCCGATGGGTGAGACGCGCAACGTCTCATCGCTCGACTCCCGATAGTCGTCGAAAATGCGGCTCTCGACCTCGCGGTGGCGTGCCGCCTGGGTCTCGGCCTGGCGCAGCCGCCCGGAGACGTCGCGCAGCCGGTCGGGGCCGGCGGGCTTGGTCTCCGGGGCTTGATAAATGACGACCGCTTCATGTTTGTCGCGGCGCCTGCTGTCGGCAAGGTAGGGTTCAAAGGCAGGAGATATTTTGGCTTCAGGGTGCAATGGCGCTCCTTCCTCCGCCCCTGCAATGGGCGGATGATCGTGTGTTGAAAAAACGCGGACTAGTTGAACTCATCCGAGGCGCTGGGCGCTTGCGGATGCAGCCACGCCGCCCGCCGGTCACGGGCACGAAAGTAGGTGTATTCCGCCAAATTGGGCGGCGAGACGTTGCCGTCCGATGGATAGTGGGCGATAGCCTCCTCGACAATATCGATGCCCAGCCCCGGCGCATCGGGCACACGCAGGAAGCCGTTCTCAATCGTGGGCTGCGGCTGCATGACCTCATAGCGCTGCGGCACATCGTCCTCCAGATGCTCCAAGATCAGGAAGTTGGGCAGCGTGGCGCAGAGATGCACTGCGGCCATTTCGGCCACCGGCCCCAAGGAACCGTCGTGCGGCGCAAAGGTGATGTAGTGGGCCTCGGCCATGGCCGCGATCTTTTTCATCTGCATCAGCCCGCCGGCGCGCCCGGTGTCGGGCTGCACCACGTCGATCAGTTCGCGCTCGATCAGTTCGCGCACCCCCCAGATATGGGCGTGGCGTTCACCGGCAGCGATGGGTAGATTGACGGCGGCGGAGACGCGCGCCAGCGCATCCACATCTTCGGGCGCGACCGGGTCTTCATAGAAGAGCAGGTCATACTCCTCCAAGGCTTGGCCCATGCGGATGGCGTCCTTGGTGGTGAGCCAGGGCGGGCCGTGGATGTCGACCATGATATCCACGTTGGGGCCGACCTCGCGGCGGATCGCCTCGACCTTGGCCAGCGGGTCGCTGACCCCGCCGGTCTTGAGCGCGCTATAGCCGCGGTCGACCAGTTCGCGCGCCCGCTCGGCGGAATGGGCATGGGGATAGAGCCGCACGCGGTCCCGAATCTTGCCGCCCAACAGGTCGCAGACCGGGCGGTTCAGCGCCTTGCCTTTGATGTCCCACAGCGCCATGTCGATGGCGGCCAGCGCGCCGCCGCCCACCACACCGGTCATGCCGTGACCCATCATGGCGAGAAAGAGCTTTTGCCAGAGCCGTTCGATCTCAAACGGGTCTTCGCCGATCAGGAGCGGGGCCAGGTCGCGCACGGCAGTTTCCACCACGCGCGGCCAGCCGCTGCCTTCGCCGACGCCGTAGATGCCCTCGTCGGTGTAGACCTTGATAAACAACCAGTTGCGCGCTCGCCAGCCCGAAGAGTCGGGGACATTGGCGTGCATCAGGAACGTCTTGATGTCGGTGATTTTCATGGCGTTCTTTCCTGTGCGGCCGATCTGCAATCTGCGCGACTCGACCATTGTTGATTCGCTATGGATGTTGACGTTGAAATCTGAAAAGAGGAACGATGTTGCAGTGGATTGTGTGAAAAGGGCGGGGGCCGCGCACCCCGACGTACGGCCCCCGCCCCAGAGCCGGCGCTAACGCTTGAGGATCTCCAGCAGCCGGTCGAGCACGATCTGCTCTTCGCCATCGGCCAGCGTCATGGGGTTGAGATAGATGGCATCGCTGCCGCCCGCGGCCACCTGGATCGACGGCGTGCCGTTGTTGAGCTGCGCCACCACATCGTCGCGGCTCAGATCGGTCTTGGCGGCGTCGATTATGACCTTGGCGCGCGGCAGGGGCTGCCCGGCCTCGTTGGGGAAGGAGCGTTCGGCGCGCACGCCCGGCCTTTGATTGAGCGCCGCACACCAGCCCGCCACCACTTCTTCATCCTGCGAGGCGCGCGCCTCATGGTCGCGCGCCAGATAGAGCTTGACCGCGGTCAGCAGCCCGACCAGCTCCTCCTTGCCCACTTTCATGGGCCGGCCAATGCTGTGGTTGGGGTTGCCGTTGACACGCATCGCCTCGATCAGATCGCGGCGGCCCACCACCAGCCCCGACGACTGCGGCCCGCGCAGATCCTTGCCGCCGGAGAAGATCGCCAGCGCCGCGCCCATCTGCGTAAAACGCCACAGGTTTTCCACCGGCGGCACCTGGGCTGCGGCATCCACCACGACCGGCACGTTGTAGCGGTTGGCGATCTCGATCACCGTCTCCAGCGGCAGATCGCCGTGACCGGTCATGCCGCCCTGAAACCAGAAGACGGCTGCGGTCTTGTCGTTGATCGCCCGCTCCAGTTCCCAGGGCGCGGTGTGACCGGCGTAGCCGATCTCCACGATTTTGACGCCTACCTGACGCACGGCATGGTCATAGCCGTTGCGGTGCGATTTGTGGATGATGACTTCGCTTTTTAGCCCGGTCAGGTCGGGAAGCTGCTGGATCGCCTTGGGGTCGGCGCCGGCGATGCAGGCCGCCGTGGCCAGCACGATCCCTGCGGCCGCGCCCGACGAGACATAGGCCGCTTCGTTGTGGGTCATGGCGGCCAGCCGCTCGCCCACGGCGCGCTGTAGCTCGTCCAGGTTGACAAAATGTTTGGAGGCTTCGACCATGGCGCCGACCACTTCGGGCGGCATGACCGAACCGCCCAGCCGGGTCAGCGTTGCGCTGGCGTTGATCAGGGGGCGGATGCCCAAGTCTTCGTAAATGCTCATTGGGTCCTCTTTGGGTGCTTTGTTTCTAGCTGCATGGATGGAAACAGGCTGAGTTGCCGGTCTGCACGCCGGCCTAGCAGGTGGGTTCGTCTGGGGCGAGAGGCGCGGCCGGGCTGCCCTACGACCGGCCTATTCCGCCTCATTATCGGCCATCTTCGCTTCGGACGCAACGCGCCGCGCGCCCGAAAACCCGGCTGTGTGTACCGGGCGGGGAAGCGGATTGGTGCCGCCGCCAAAGGGGCATAGAATAGGGGGAGGCTGCGCTGGGCAGACTGTTCACTGCGGAGGATGCGCGTTTGAAGATCTGGATCCCCGTCGGGATCGCCGTCGTCGTAACGGCGATCCTCGTGGCCCTCTATTTTGGCAAGATGCGCGAGCCAAAACCGGTCGTGCCTACCGCCCCCCCCACAGCGGTTTTTGTGGTCCCTACCCCCGCACCCACGTCACTGCCTAACCCGGTGGGGCTGGCCACCGCGGTGGCGGACCCTGGGACGCTGACGCTGGCGGGGTGGAATGTGGAAAGCGGCGGCGCGCTGCAGTCGGTGGTGGCCGATCGTATCGCGTCGTTTGACGGCGTGGATATTTGGGGGTTGTCGGAGGTGCTGCAGGTTGACGCCGAAGCCTATGAGTTTGGCGCTGAGGAGGGCGAAGGGGCGGACTTCGCCTCGCTGTTGGGGACCACAGGCGGGGCCGACCGGCTCTTGCTGATCTGGAATGCGGGGCGGTTTGAGCAGACCGGCGGCGGTGAACTGCACGACATCGCGCTGGGCGGGCGCGCGCCGCTCTATGTGCAGCTGCGCAACCAAACCACGCTCGACGAGTTGATCATCTTGGTCAACCATCTGCATCGCGCCAACGCGACCGCGCGCAGCCAACAAGCTCAACTACTCAACGACTGGGCCGGGACCCAAGACCTACCGCTGATCGCGCTGGGAGACTATAATTTCGACTGGGATCTGAAGGACGACCTAAAGCATGATATCGGCTATGACTTGCTGGTCGCTGATGGCGTTTGGCATTGGGTGCGGCCGAATGAACTGGTCACGACTCAGTGCAGCGGCTGGCCCTGCCGCTATCGCTCGGTGCTGGATTTCGTCTTTGTGGCGGGCGACGCCCAGAACTGGCCCGCCCAGACCGAGATTGTGGCCGTCGAGAACGATTTCCCCGACGACAACACGACCCCTGACCATCGCCCGGTGCGCGTAACATTCTGGACCGTGCCGGGCAGCGGGCCGACGCCGACGCCTGTGATGCCCACCGCCAATGGCAGCGCCAATCTACGCAGCGGGCCGGGTAACGAGTATTTGATCGTGGGGCGCACGCAGGACGGCCGGCCGTTGACCGTAGTGGCCCGCGACCAATCGGGCGACTGGCTGCAACTGGCCGGCGGGGAGTGGATCGCTACCTTCTTTGTGCGCAACGCGCCGCAAGGTCTGCCCGTGGCCGCGCCGATCCCCACGCCGGAAGGCACGCCCAGCCCGGCCCCGGTGGGGCCGCGTCTGGGTGAACTGAGCTATGACGGCACAGCCCCGCGCACCGAAGCGGATGAATATATCGAGATCGTCAACGAGGGCGCGGCGCTCAACTTGGCCGGGTGGGTGTTGATGGACGACGACGGCAGCCGCTTTGTCTTCCCGGAGCATACGATGCAGCCGGGCGACCGCTGCCGCGTCTATACGAATGAGATCCACCCGGAATCGTGCGGCTTTAGCTTTGGCCTGAGCCGGGGGATCTGGACCAACGCCGGCGATGTGGCGATCTTAGTTGACCCGGCGGGCGTCGAGGTCGACCGTCAATGTTGGGGCAACGCCTGCCGGTAAATAGTGTACGGACACGAACTATCGTGTCCGTACATGATACTTGCTCGTCGTAGGAGCAGTTTTCGGCGCGCCTCACGACGTGGCGGCCGGTGCCGCTTGCGGCGCGCACGCTGTGGCGCGCACAGGCCGCGCCTACGCCGTCCGGGCCGGCAGCACTAGGTCGCACGCTTCCGGCGGCATCCAGTGCGCGTCTTGGCCGTCCCATTTGACATTGCAGCCGATGGGGTTGGTCAGCGGCACGCTGACCGGCCTGCCCGCGACATGCTCGGCGAGGGCGTTTTCAAGGTTGTTGACCGTCATTTTGTCGGTCTCCTTGGGGTTATCGACCCCGCGACCGGTATAGACCAGACGGCGGCCTTGGTCAAAGACAAAGAAATGCGGGGTGCGCAGCGCGCCATAGGCCAGCGCCACCTGCTGGCTGTCATCGCGCAGATAGACCCAGGGGAACTGCTTTTCTTGCATGCGCTCGGCCATATGCTCAAACGAATCGTCGGGCTTGGTGTTGACGCTGTTGGCGTTGATGCCGACAAAGCGCACGCCCTGCGGGGCAAAACGCTCGGCGGTGCGCCGCGTGACCTCGTCGGAGCCAAGCACATAGGGACAGTGATTGCAGGTGAAAAAGACCACCAGCGTCTTGGCGTCGTCGAAGTCCGAGAGCTGATAGGTGTTGCCGTCGGTTGCCGGCAGGCGGAAATCCGGCGCCTGCCGGCCGATCTCCAACGTGAACGACATGAGCATGCTCCTTTCGCTGCTATCGGGAGGGGGGCGTTGATCCCCGCGTGGATGTGATTGTACGGACACGCTATAGCGTGCCCGTACGCGTTTTAGCGCACGGTTGGGGTACGCCAAAGTCTACGCCTAGTATGCCATAGGTGGTCAAGCCGGAGTGTAAGGCGCGCCGCTTTGCGGGTCATTGAGGAGTGGCGGGGCAAGAGCGGCAACAAAAAACCGGAGCCGCACGGGTGCGCGGCTCCGGTTGCAGTTTACGGCGAGCCGGCGTCTGGCTATTCGGGGCGGGGCAAGTCAAGGACTTCCTGCACCTTTTGGTCGATGGCCGCAGCGTGCTCTTCGAAGGTCGTGTCGCCTTCCCAGATGAGGTTGATCTCGTTTTGGAAGACGGTGTTGGCTTCGGTGAAGCGCGTGTTCTTGGGCATGGGGAACGGCTCGATGCCCGCTTTCAAGACATCGTGAGCGACGCCCAACATGCGGTTGACCGCTACGACATCCGGATTAGTCCAGGCCGACTCATGGCCGTTGGGCTGGAGCTTGCCCTCCAGCACCATCAGAACGCCCGCCTCGCCGGAGGAGTAGAGCTTGAGCAGCTCCCAGGCCTCTTCGGGGTGGGCGGTTTTGGTGCTGATCATGTGCTGGTTGCCCGAATAGCAGGTACCTTGGCGGCCTTCGGGGCCGACGGGCAGCAGCACGGCGTCCATCTCGAAGGCGTCTTCGATCTGGCTGAGGAAGGTGACGACGTTGCCGACGATGCTGGCATGGGTGGCGCTGAGGCCGGCGGTAAAGAGCCGTCCGGCGCTGTTTTCGATGTAGTCGGCCTGGCGCGGGGCGATCTTGTTGTCCAGCAGGTCTCGATACCAGGCGGCGATCTCGCCATGGGTCGGCGTGTTGTAGGCGAACTTGGCGCCTTCGGCATCCATGATCCAGCCGTCGAGCGAATCCGGCGCGCCAAAGCTGCGTGAGACGTTGGAGTAGTAGTGGAACGAGTTCATGCCGTCGAAGCCCAGCCCAAAGATGCCGCCGGCCGGGTCGGCGGCGGTTTTCGCCAGTTCGGTCCAGTCGCTAAAGCTCCAACCGTCTTGGGGCAGCGGCAAGCCCTTTTCTTCGAGCATGGTCTTGTTGTAGTTGACGGCGATGTTGCCGCCGGGGTGGACCACGCCGGGGAAGCTGAAGTTCTTGCCGTCGAGCGAGTTGCCCGCCATCACGCTGGGATAGATGTCGTCGTAGTCCGCAGGAGGATCGGAGGCGATCAGGTCGTCGATCTCCATGTAGATGCCCTTCAGGTAGTTGATGAAGAGCCAGCGGTGGTGCCCGTAGAGCAGGTCTTGCAGCGTATTGGAGATGAAACCGGTCTGGGTCTTGGTTTCGATCTCGGCATAGATCGTTTCTTCGATGACGACCTGCACGCCGCTTTCGGATTGATAGCGCTCTGCCATGATGGTAGGCATCGCCGCTTCGCCGGTAGACGGGACCTGGACGCGCAAGCTGACGTCGGTCGCGGCCGGCGCGGCCGACGACTCGGTGGCCTCGGTGGCTCCGCCGGTGGTGGCAGGCGCAGGCGCGGCACAGGCAGCCAGAAGTTGAGCGCCGAGCGCGCCGAAGCTCGTCACCGCCACGCCTTGCAGGAACTTCCTGCGCGTGATGTTGTTCCGCAGCATGTACGATCTCCTTGTGTTGGGTAACTCTGTACTCGGGTGACGCAATGGAACACAAACCGAAGGTAACGGGAGAGGCATGCCCACACTGGAGAGCGGTGCATGCCGTATTGATGGGCCACTCTACCATACGGCTCTAAAAGCTGTCAAACGTGATTTTAATGGTTTGGTGGTAGTACCAGTTGATCAGAGTGCTTTGCCCGATCCTGCCCGCATACGGTATGCTACAGGGGCGGCGCGGTCTGGAACGCTTGTGAGGCTGCGCCATCCGCCCACCCTTGCCTGCCCAAAGAAGGAAGAACCCGTGAGCCGCGACCCTTATGAGGATTATCATTTGCGCCGCGTGGTCAACGCCAGCGGCACGCTGACAGCCTACGGCCAGTCGGTGATTTTGCCGGCGGCGGTGGACGCGATGGCCGCTGCCGCGCCGCTCTTTTTCGAGATGGACCAGTTGCACGCGCGCGCCGGGCAGATCATCGCCCGCCTGAGCGGGGCCGAGGCCGGGTTTGTGACCTCCTGCGCCGCCGCCGGGTTGACGCTGGGCATCGCCGCCTGCATGACCGGCGTCGACCCCGGCAAGATCGCACAACTGCCCGACGCCGGCGGCATGAAGGATGAAGTGCTGATCCAGTTGGGCCACTGCGTCGACTATGGCGCGCCGGTGACGCAGGGCATCCGGCTGGCCGGGGCCAAGGTCAAGACGGTAGGCACGGTCAACGGCACGGCGCGCCGTCTCTTTGACGCCGGCTTTTCGCCCCAGACGGTGGCGGCGATGTATGTGGTCTCGCACCATACCGTGCAATACGGGCAGTTGCCGCTGGAGGCGTTTGTCGACACCGCCCATGCCCACGGCGTGCCGGTCGTCGTCGACCTGGCGGCAGAGGAGCATATGCTGCCCCAGGTGGTCGCGGCGGGCGCAGACCTGGTGATCTGCAGCGGGCATAAGCATTTCCGCGGCCCGACTTCCGGCGTGATGGCCGGGCGGCGCGACCTGATCCAGGCGGCCTATGCCCAAAACCGCGGGATCGGCCGCGGCATGAAGATCGGCAAAGAGGGCATCATCGGCTTGATGGCCGCGCTGGAGGCCTGGGACAGCGGCTATGTGCAGGCGCAGCAGGAGGCCGAAAAGGCGCGCGTGCTGCGCTTTGTGGAGCGTCTGCGCGGCGTGGCGGGCGTCACGGCGGAGGTAGTGTGGCCTGCGCCCGACCCCTTCCCGATCATGCGCGCCAAGGTGAGTGTGGACCCGGCGCACGCCGGGTTGACCGCCATGGCGCTCTCGGTGCTGCTGGCCGAGGGCGACCCCACGGTCAAGACGCGCGGCCATCACGTCGACGAGGGCTATTTTCTGATCGACCCGTTCAACCTGACCGACGCCGAGATGGACTTTATCGCGGCGCGCATCGCCGCGATCGCGGCGCAGCCGCCGCAGGAAAAGGCGGCTGCGGTGGCGCGCTTGGCCGGGCTGAGCGCCGCTGACCTCTGGGCGCGCCAGGGCGACTGGCCCTATTTTGCGCCCGGCCAGACGAGTGTCGAATTCTGGCGCGAAAGGGTGGACGCATGAAAATCCTGATCGGCGAATGCAAGCAGGAGGTCTCGTCGTTTAACCCGGTCGCCAGCCACTACACGGATTTTGACGTGGTTTGGGGCCAAGCTCTGCTCGACATCCATCGCGACCTGAATACCGAGGTGGGCGGCGCGCTGCGTGTCTTGGGCGCGCGGCCCGGCGTGGTCTTGGCCCCAACCTACAGCGCACGGGCGCGCGTCTCGGGGGGGACGCTCACGCGCACCGGCTATGCACGTCTGCGCCGCGAACTGTTGGCAGCGGTGGCCGCGGCGCTGCCGGTGGACGGCGTCTACCTCTCGCTGCATGGGGCGATGGCCGTCGAGGACGAAGACGACCCGGAAGGCGATCTGCTGGATGCCGTGCGCGAACTGGTGGGTGAGGCTGTGCCGATGGTGGTGTCGCTAGACCTGCACGGCGTGCTGACGCCGCGCATGGTGGCGGCAAGTGACGTGATCGTGGCCTATCACACCTATCCGCATGTCGACTTTGCCACGACCGGCGAACGCGCGGCGCGCGTGCTGCTGCGTCTCTTGGCGCGCGAAGTGCAGCCGGTGACGGCGGTGGTTCCGATCCCGGCCCTGGTGCGCGGCAACGAGCTGATCACGGCGACGGGGTTGTTCGGCCGGATGATCCACATGGCCCAGGCCGGCGAGACTGCGCCGGGCGGGGTGTCGGGGGGCATGTTCATTGGCAACCCCTTCACCGATGTGGCAGATCTGCGCTCGAACAGCTTTGTTGTGACCGACGGCGATGCGGCCCGCGCCACGCGTGAGGCGGTGGAGATGGCCGCGGTCTTTTGGGCGGTGCGTGAACGGCTGCAGGCGCCGTTTGTGTCGCTGGCCGAAGCGGTGGCGACGGCCAAAACCACAGCCGGCACGGTGATCTTGACTGACGCTGCCGACGCCACCAGTTCGGGCGCATCGGGCGACAGCAACCTGATCGTGCGCGGGCTGCTGGAAGGCGGCTATGGCGGGCGCGTGCTGGCGCCGGTGGTGGACCCGGAGGCGGTGCAGGCTGCGCTGGCCGCCGGCATCGGTGCGACGGTGGAGACCACCGTCGGCGGCAGGCTGGACCCGGCGCGCTTTGCGCCGCTGCCCATCCGAGCGCGAGTGCATCTGCTGTCTGATGGGCAGTACATCAGCGAGAGCAGCGGCGCGGCCTGCAGCGCCGGGCCAAGCGCGGTCTTGATTGCAGACAATGTCACCTGGGTGGTGACGAGCCTGCCCGTGGGTCTCTATGACCGTTCGCTCTTCTATGCCCACGGCCAGGAGCCGCGCCGTTTCGACGCGATTGTGGTCAAGTCGCCCCACTGCCAGCCGCAGTTTTTTGACGCGTGGGCGGCGTGCGATCTGAATGTGGACGTGCCCGGCGCGACCAGCGCCAACCTCAGGACGTTGGGCCATCGGCGCTGCGCCCGGCCCATTTTTCCGCTCGACCGCGACGTGACCTTTACGCCGCAAGCCCAGGTGTTCCGGCGGGCGCGCGGCTGATGCCGTCACGTCGATCATTATCCACCACCTAGTAAAGGCTGTACCGATGAAAATAGTCAAGATCGATGCGTTTGGACTCTACGGCAGGACGCCGGAGGGCGGCTGGAGCAATGAGATCCGGCCCGAAGATTGCGTGCATACTCTGGTGGCGGTGACCACCGACGAAGGTGTGGTGGGGTGGGGCAGCGTCTATACCAACGATGGGCTGGTCAAGGCGGCGCTGCGCGTCTTGGAACCGCTCTGGCGCGGCGAAAACGCGCTGGAGCCGGAGCGGGTGAGCGAGAAGTTGCATCAGCATATGTTCTGGCTGGGCCGCGGCGGGTCGATCACCCACACGATCAGCGGGATCGACATTGCCCTGTGGGACATTTTGGGCCAGGTCACGGGCCAGCCGGTAGGGCGGCTGCTGGGCGGGCGCTATCGCGAGCGGGTGCGCCCCTATGCCTCGCTGTTGATGGATCAGCCCGAACCGCTGGCAGAGCATCTGACTCAGGTGAAGGCGCAGGGTTTCCGCGCCTTCAAGATGGGCTGGGGGCCGTTTGGCCGGGTCAGCGCCGCCTTGGACGAGGCGATTGTGGCCGCGGCGCGCGATGCTGTGGGCGACGACGCCTTGTTGATGGTGGACGCGGGCGGCAGCGACGCCTATTGGACCAACGGCTATAAGTGGGCGCTGCGCACGGCCCAGATGCTGGCCGACTATGATGTCTACTGGTTCGAGGAGCCGCTGTCGCCCGATGCGCTGGAGGACTATGTGCAACTGCGCCGCGCTGCGCCGCTGCCGATTGCCGGCGGCGAGGTCTTGACCCGACGGCAGTCCTTCCAGCCCTGGTTGCAGGCGGGCGCGTTCGATATCGTTCAGCCCGACGTGACCAAGGTGGGCGGCATCAGCGAAGAGCGGCGCATCGGCTGGATGGCGCAGGAAAACGGCGTGCGCTTTATTCCGCACGGCTGGAATACGGCGCTGGGGCTGACCGCCGACCTGCATCTGGCCTCGGCCTTCCCGGCCACGGAGCTGGTCGAGTATATCACCGGCTCGCCCTATATCGACGAACTGACGGAGGGGGGCTGGCAGTTGGACGGCGACGGCATGCTGGCAATTCCCGATGCGCCGGGCTTGGGCATCCGTCTGAACTGGGACGCGGTCGCCCACTATACAGGCGCGCCGCCGGCCGGCCTGCCGCGTGCCTGAGTCGAACCTGGCCGCGAAATCTCATTTGGTGAGCATGGAAAAGTCGGTATAATAGAGGCCCAAAGATCAGAAAGGGGTCGCCGGCCTTTCCGCAGCGCCATTTCGGTCCTGGCCGGCCTTGGGGTCCAGGTTCACCCGTGACCTCGTCTCATCAAAACAATCTGTGCCGAGTCTGTCGTCTGTTCCCCTTTGGGATGGTATTCGAGATGATAGATGCGGCCCTTTCCAATCATCGACAAATCTCTTGACAAATGTGAGGAGCGCCCGATGGCTTTCAAGGTAAAGCGCCGGGGCAAGATCACCTATTACTATGAGGGTGATGA
The DNA here is from genome assembly GCA_020845455.1 of Caldilineaceae bacterium. GTDB lineage: Bacteria > Chloroflexota > Anaerolineae > Caldilineales > Caldilineaceae > QEUY01. The sequence goes on along the minus strand of JADLFO010000147.1, from coordinate 11,752 downwards.
CCCGGTGCTCTCCAGTCTGGTGGTCGAGGATCAACCCGACGGCGATCAGAAACTCTATTTCTCCGGGTTGACGGGGGGCTATTCGGCCAAGAATGTGTTGGGGCTGGATACGCTGGTGACGATGGACCCCGACAAGGAGATCCCGTTGGTCTTTGAATGTTGGGAAAAGTGGGCACGCGAGGCGGGGCTGTGCAATTCGCTGGCCGATGTGGACTTTATCGAGATCCATGCCTTTGGCTGCCAGCCCAAGTCTCCCCACCCGCTGGTAGACCCCGAAGGCTATGTGAAGGAGCAGGAGCGGCTGCGCCAAGCCTACCGGCGCGCCTATGGCAACTGGTTCAAAGAACATTGTCCGGAGAACGGCGTGCCGGCGCGTTTTACTGTACATGTGGTGGATGTGCCCGACCGGGCCGCCTCGTATGAGTTCTATGGCACGGCGCTCTTGCAGAAGGGCCGCCGCGATTAATGCTGCATCGATAGGCGGCGCGCGCCGCCCATATGATCTAGCTATGATCTAGTTTCTCTGCGTTCCAGGCCACTTCGTTGTTTTGTCGGATTTCCATTGATCTGATCCCAGACCCAGGATCCCCCATGCGGGGACCAGCAGAATTAGAGACGGATATGACAAGCGAGCCGCAGGTTGATCTGCTTCTGAAGAATGGTCATACCATTGATCCGCTGAATTCTATCGACGGCAAGATGGATGTGGCGATTGCCGGCGGCAAGATCGCCGCCGTCGCGCCCGACATCAACCCGGCGCTGGCCAAAAAGGTCGTGGATGTTGCCGGGCACTATGTGACCCCCGGCATTCTCGACATCCACGTCCACGTCTATCACACGCGTGAGCCGGAAGGGCTGAGCGTGATGGCCGATTCGCACAGCTTCCGTTCCGGCGTCACCACCATGGTAGACACAGGCACGGCGGGGGCCAAGCACTTTCTGCATTTCAAGCGTACGGTGATCGACCAATCCAAGACGCGCATTTTCGCCTTGATCAACATCGTCGACCTGGGCATGGTCGGGCCGTTTGAACAGGACATCAACACCATGGACCCGGAACTGGCGGCGTCGGTGGTGATGGCCTACCCCGATGTCTGCGTCGGCATCAAAACCGCGCACTACTGGACGCGCGAGCCGTTTGACGAGCTGCACCCGCCCTGGGCTGCGGTCGACCGCGCTGTAGAGGCGGGCAACATCTGTCAAAAGCCGGTGATGGTCGACTTTTGGCCGCGCCCGCCTGAACGCAGCTATGAGGAGTTGATCCTCAAGAAGATGCGCCCCGGCGACATCCACACGCATATGTATGCCCAGCAGTTCTTTATCTTGGACGACCAGCGCAAGCCGCTGCCCTTTGTGCATGAGGCGCGGGCGCGCGGCGTCATCTTCGACCTGGGCCATGGCGCGGGCAGCTTCTGGTTCCGCAATGCCGTGCCCGCCATGCAGAACGGCTTTGGGCCGGATTCGATCAGCACCGACCTGCACACGCATAACGTACACGGCGTGGTGGTGGACATGCAGACGACCATGAACAAGATCCTCAACATCGGCATGCCGCTGCAAGAGGTGATCCTACGCTCGACCGTGACCCCGGCGCGCGAGATCGGCCATCCGGAGTTGGGCCATCTGTCGGTCGGGGCCGAAGCCGATGTGGCGGTCTTTAAGCTGTTGGAGGGCGAGTTCAGCTTTGTGGACTGCGGCAAGGCCAAGATGCACGGCACGCAAAAGCTGGAATGCCAGATGACGCTGCGCGCCGGTGAGATCGTCTTTGACCCGACCGGGTTGAGCATGCCGGACTGGCCGGACGCTCCACCTGCCTATTGGACCCTGCCCTGGTAGCGGCCGGGCCAGGGGGTTGTGACAAACATGGGCGGCGCATGCAAAACGGGGTGCGCCGCCCATGACGGTGTATGCGGCGCGCCCCGGCACAGCGGGCCGGTTCGTGCGAGTTCAATGTCGATAGGAGGTGCTGTGTGGCTGTTGCACAAAACCGGCTGACCCCTCCCGGAGGATCCGCCAAGCCAAATCCGTTGGGCCGCTTGCTGGGGACGCGTACCCGGTTTCAGACCCATCGTGCGCTGTGGGGCTATGTGTTTGCGCTGCCTTGGATCTTGGGTCTGATCGTCTTTTGGGGCGGGCCGATCTTGGCGTCGTTCTATTTTAGCTTTACCAACTATGAGATCATCGGCTCGCCCAAGTGGCTGGGGCTGGCGAACTATGCGCGTGCCTTCACCCAGGATGATCTGTTTTGGCCGTCGCTGTGGCGTACCTTTAAGTTCACCTTTCTCTATGCGCCGGCAACGATCGTGGGGTCTATTCTGTTGGCGTCGCTGCTCAACCAGAAGCTGAAGGGCACCAACATCTATCGCACTGTCTTCTTTATGCCGCATCTGATCCCGGCGGTGGCGCTGGCCGTGGTCTGGGTCTTTTTGCTCCAGCCCAAGCTGGGGCCGGTAAACGCCATCCTGCGCGATCTGGGGGTAGAGAACCCGCCGGCCTGGCTGGCGGCGCGCAGTTCGGCGCTCTATTCGCTGACCATGATCAGCATCTGGGCCGCGGTGGGCGGCAATACGATGCTGATCTTTCTGGCCGGGCTGCAAGGGGTTCCGCAAGAACTCTATGAGGCGGCGGACATCGACGGCGCCAACAGCGCACGCAAGTTCTGGCATGTGACGCTGCCGCTGCTCTCGCCCACCGTCTTTCTGAACATGGTCTTGATCATCATCGCCTCGCTGAAGGTCTTTAACACGGCCTGGGTAGCGACCAAAGGCGGGCCGTCCTATGCCACCTGGTTTTTTGCCCTGCACATCTACAACGAAGCCTTTGCCTATTTCCGGCTGGGCTATGGCAGCGCGCTCGCCTGGGTGTTGGCGTTGATTCTGATCGTCTTTACCTGGATCCAAGTCGTCTATTCGCGGCGCTGGGTCCATTATGAAGGCGGCTAAAGGAGACCTCGTATGGCACAACAGACCATCGCCCGACCGATTGTCGCCCAGCGCGCCCTTTCTCCCTGGCTGCGTCTACGCCTGGGCCGTCTCTTGCTCTATGCGCTCGTGCTTGCCCTGTGCGTGCTCTTTGGGTTTCCCTTGTTTTGGACGCTGATGAGTTCGCTCAAGACTTCGCCGGAGATGTTCCGTTTCCCGCCGACTTGGATCCCCGATACGCCGCAGTGGCAGAACTACTACAACGTCTTGGTGACGCCGCGCATCCCGGTGCTGCGCTGGGCGTGGAATTCCACCGTGATCGTGATATTGGGAACGTTGGGCACGGTGATCAGCGCCTCGCTGGTCGCCTATTCGCTGGCGCGCTTTGAATACCGCGGGCGTAACACGCTGTTTCTGATCACCTTGGCGACGATGATGCTCCCCGCCCAGGTGACGCTGATCCCGCAGTTTGTGCTCTTCTATCGTATGGGCTGGGTGAACACGCTTCTTCCGCTGTGGGTGCCGTTGTGGTTTGGCGGCGGCGGCTTTGCCATCTTTCTGATGCGCCAGTTCTTCCTGTCGCTGCCGCGCGACCTGGACGAAGCAGCGCTGATCGACGGCGCGGGCTTCTTCCGCATCTTCTGGTCGATCCTGCTGCCGCTGTGCAAGCCGGTGCTGGCGACGCTCGCCATCATCACGATCATCGGCCAGTGGAGCGAGTTTTTGACCCCGTTGATCTATCTCAACTCGCCGGAGAAGTTTACCGTTTCGGTGGGGCTGCACTTCTTCAACACCAACCCCGAAGTGGGCGGGGAACCGCTGCAACATCTGCTGATGGCGGCCTGCATCCTCTCGATGCTGCCGATCATCACGATTTTCTTTGTAGGACAACGCTACTTTGTGCAGGGCATCGTCATGTCCGGCATCAAAGGATAGACAAGGGATAGCCAAGCACCGACCATGGGCAACATTTATGCGGAGTTGGGCGTGCGCCCGATCGTCAACGCCCTCAGCACCTATACCCGGCTGGGCGGCTCGCTCATGCCGCCGGAGGTCACGGCGGCGATGGCCGAAGCCGCGCGCCACTTTGTCGATCTGGCTGAACTGCAGCAGGCGGTGGGCCGGCGCATCGCCGAACTGACCCATAACGAGGCGGCCTATGTTTCGTCGGGCGCGGCTGCGGGGTTGGTGATCGCCACCGCGGTCTGTGTCGCCGGCGCCGACCCGGCGGCGATCCGCCAATTGCCCGACCTGACCGGGCTTAAGAACGAGGTGGTAGTCCACAAATCGCACCGCAACGGCTATGATCATGCTGTGCGCTCGGTGGGCGTCAAACTGGTGGAGATCGGCAGCGCGCTGCACACGGCGCGCTGGGAGATGGAAGCCGCCATCACCGAACGCACGGCGCTGGCGTTCTGGACCCAGGCCGGGATGACGGGCACAGGCGATCTGCCGCTGGAGACCTTTATCGAGGTGGCCCACGCCCGCGGCGTGCCGGTCTTGATCGACGCCGCGGCGCAACTGCCGCCGGTGGAAAACCTGTGGCGCTTTACGCAGATGGGGGCCGACCTGGTGGTCTTCTCCGGCGGCAAGGACCTGCACGGCCCACAGTCGTCGGGGTTGATCTTGGGGCGCAAGGATCTGATCGCCGCTTGTGCGCTGCACGGCAACCCCAATGGCGGCATCTGCCGTCCCATGAAGGTGGGCAAAGAAGAGATGGTCGGCATCTTGGCCGCGGTGCAGTGGTATCTGGGCCTAGACCATGAGGGCCGCGCCGCTCGCCATGAGCAGATGGTGGCGGAGTGGTGCGCGGCGCTCAACCAGATTCCGGGCGTGCGCGCCGAACGCTCCTTCCCCAACGGCGCGGGCCAGCCGGTGCCGCGCGCCCACGTCACGCTGGACGCGGCCCATGTCGGGCTGAACGCCGAGGAGGTCGTGGAGCGTCTGCTCAACGGCGAGCCGTCGATCGCCGTCGTGCCCGATGGCCGAGACAGTTTTTATCTCAACCCCTACACCCTCCACGAAGGCGAGGAGCAGATCGTGCTGCGGCAGGTGCGAGCGATGCTGGCGGCGCGCCAACCCGTCTAGCATCGCGGAGTCCAGGAGCTTCAATGAATAGATTCACGCGCCATTGTAGCGGCGGTATGGTACCGTACCGTCGCTACGAATAGGCATCTGTCGATTATTTGGCGAATCTCCTAGGCGTCGCCAACGGTGCAGCCCAGGCTGTGCGGTTTTCTAACTGCATCTACGGTTTATTGACAATACATCCAGCGAATCAGGAGCATCAAGCGCGTATGAGTGCCCGCAACCCTGCCGATTATGGCACCTGTGTAGTCAAACCGCCCGACTTCGACGACTTTTGGGAAGATGTGCTGGCCCAGGCCGCTGCCATCCCGCTCAACGCCGAGGTGACGCCCGTCCCGCTGCGCTCGACGCCGGAGGTCGAGGTCTTTGAGGTGCATTATGACAGCCTTGACCATGTACGCATCGCCGGGTGGTATTGTCTGCCGCGGCAGCGTTCTGGACCGCTGCCTGCCATGGTCTTTTACCCCGGCTATATCAGCGAGCCGGCGCTGCCCAAGGCCTATGCGCTGCGCGGCTATGCCACCTTTGGCGCGGCCCCGCGCGGCAAGCTGCGCAGCAATCGCCAGTTCAACCCCGGCTATCCGGGGCTGTTGACCTATAATATCCTCGACCGCAACACCTACAGCTATCGCGGTTTTTATGTGGACGCCTGGCGTGTGATCGACTTCTTGCTCGACCAACCGGAGGTAGACGGTAAACGCATCGGGATTCAGGGGGGCAGCCAGGGCGGCGCGCTCACGCTGCTGACCGCATCCATGCGCCCGGAGGTGGCGGCGGCTTCGGCGCAAGCGCCTTATCTGGCGGGGATGATGGACGCCATCCAATTGACCCATTCCAACCCTTACGAGGAGATCAACGACTATCTGCGGCTGCACCCAGAGCAGCGCGAGCAGGTGGCGCAGACGTTGGCCTATTTCGACTGTCACAACTTTGTCGAGCGCATCCGCTGCCCGATCATCGTCAATATCGGGCTGAACGACGATGTCTGCCCGCCGGAGACCGGCTATGAGGTCTATCGGCGGATCGGCTCCGGCGACAAGAAGCTCTATACCTATGCGGGTCACGGCCACGACTCGAACTCCTACGAGCACGGCGCGATCATCAACCAGTTCTTTGACGAGCGGCTGTTGGCCGCTGCGGTCGCAACCTCCTCTGCCGACGGCAAGCCCGTCTCACACGATTGAGGGCCGATCTATGAGCTTTTCTGCCACACCCGCGCCGGGCGATTTTGCGGCCTATTGGTCTGCGGTGATGGATGAACTGGAAGCGCTGTCCGCTGTGCCGGAACTGACGCACAACGCGCTGCGCTCCAACGAGCATTGCGATGTCTATGATCTGCGGCTGACCAGCATCGGCCCCTATCGCATCTTTGCTTTTTATTCGATCCCCAAGGGCGACGGCCCTTTCCCGGTCAACTACCACATCGGCGGCTATGGCAGCGTGGTACACATTGCGACCTATGAGGAACGCCAACAGTATGTGACGGTGGCGCTGCGCCATCGCGGGCAGCGGCTGGCCGACCAGCCGTTTGCCGCCGCCTATCCAGGGCTGCTCACCAGCGGGATCGACAGCCCGCCGAGTTATATCTACCGCGGCATTGTGGCGGACTGCTGCCGGGTGATCGACTTCTTGGTCGACCGGCCCGAGGTAGACGCATCGCGTATCTCGGTGGTGGGCGATGACTTGGCGCTGATCACGGCGGCGCTGCGGCCCCAGGTGGATGCGGCGCATACTACGCCCACGCTCTTTTATGGCGCAGAACAGTTGGCCCCGCGCACCAATGCCTACCCGCTGGAAGAACTCAACGACTATGCCCGTGCCCATCCGGATAAGGCTGCGGCGATGTGGCGCACGTTGAGCTATTTCGACCCCATCCATTTTGCGCCTCAAGTGCAGGCGGCGACGACATTAGTCACGGGCAACGAGAAGGATTTGTTTTCGCCGGAGGTGATCGCGCCGCTGGCCGCCGCCTTTGGCCGCACGCCGGAGCAATATGTCTCCGCCCACTCCAGCTATCAGGATGGGGTGCAGCGGGCGCGCCGGCAGGCCGAGCGCTATGGGCTGGGTGAGCCGGTGCTGCCTCCTCATTGGCGCTAGACGGTTCACCGCCTCATGTAGCGGCAGAGCGTGCGGTAGCATACCGCACCTACATAACGGGAGGGGGCCGATGGTGACCGCGCTGTTGAGCTATGTGCCGCCGGAGAAGACCGGCAAGCTGAACGCCGAGGAACTGGACGAGTTTTTGGCGCAGGCCTGGAACGCACGCCTCGCCACGGTGACGCCGGAGAACCGGCCCTATGTCGTGCCGGTCTGGTATGAGTATGACGCGGCGCGGCGCTGCTTCTATGTGGTGGCGCGCGAACGCTCCGACTATGTGGCGCATCTGCGCGCCAACCCTGCGGTGGCGCTGCACATCGCCGACGACATTCACCTGGAACATACCCGCGTCTTGGTGGAGGGCCGCGCCGAGGTGGCGCTGGGGCCGGCCATTCCCAACCAGACGCCGCGGCTGCAGACGATGATCGAATCGATGGCGCGGCGCTATATGGGGCCGGACGGCCCGCGCTACGCGGCGCAGACGATGGACCGCCCGCGCCTCTTGATCACCATCACCCCGGAACGGATGCAGTCGTGGACGGGCGGCGAGTGGGCCGAACGCTATCGCTTGTCCGCCCAGAACGGCCCGGAGCTAAAGCCTCCGAGACCCAAGAGCGACGCCCCATAAAATGGGGATTCCCTTTGTAGCGGCGGTATGATACCGCCGATGCCTGCCTACCCAGGGCGTGCGCGTCAACTATGGCATCGAAAGCAGTTGAGTTTCTCCGTTCACGCCGGTTTTTCGCGACTTTCGCATTTGCTTCCCGTAGTGATATAATGAAACTCCCTCGCATCCCTGGCGCGCGCAGCCCCTGCTAGGAGGCAAGAACCGCGCGGCAACGGGGATGTGTTTGGATGGAAGTGTGCCGATCCACCCGAACAACCGAGTGAGGGATCACGAGGCCGGGCCGCCCTGATAGGCTCCGGTTCGTTTGTGTTTATGGTGTTTGAATGGACGTGACCAAGATTGTTTCCTCAACGTATACCGGTTATTAACCAACGGCGTGTAGCCTGCCCGGTTAGGACGTGGAGGAGATATGGAATAGAACGATGCAAGAGAGTATGATGCAGAACAGCGAACAACAAACCAAGAACTCGGCGATCTACGCCGTGGTGCTCAGCGAAGAAGGTCGCGCCGCCGTCTGGCCTGTGGCGCGACCGCTGCCCGTGGGGTGGGCGATGACCGATACGACCGGCAGCCGTGAGGAGTGCCTGGCCTATATCCAACTGGTCGGGGATGACCCGGTGCTGCGCGGGCGCGTGGCCGCTCCGGTAGCAGTTGTCTAGCCGGGCCGTCTAGCCGAGCATTTCGATGGCATAGTCGATGAGTTGGGCGTCCAAGCGCCAGTTTTCCACCCGCTGCGCCACCTGTTGCAGGTGGCGGTGGGCCAGGGCATGGTTGTGGCTAACGCAGGCTACCTCTAACACGGCGCGCGTCAACACGTCCTGGGCATCCGCTTCGCAGACAGAAACATTGAAGTCGCGGCGCAGGCGCGCGACCAGCGGCTTGAGGATGCTTCGCTTGCCCTTGAGGCTGTCGTTCATGGGCAGATAGAGTTCCAACGTCAGCAAGCCTACGGCCATAGTTGTCTACCGGTGGTCATTCCAGCCGGGGTTGCCAAACTGCTCGCGGATCAAGACCGCGGCGCGGCGCAGTTCGGTGGGCGAGGGCTGGCCCAGCTTGAGTTCCAGGTTGAGCGTGGCGGTGAAGCCGCGGCACAGCGCCTGGGCTACCTGCTCGAAGCGCAGCGCGGGCGCGTCGTCGGGCAAGTTGAGCGCCTCGGCCAGCGTGCCCGCACGAGCGACCAACTCGGCGCGCAGGCGCGCAGCCTCTGCCGGATCCAGCGCCAGTACATCCACCAAACGGCCAATATCGCCCACCAAGGGCAGGCTGCCATGCTGGAGCACATAGCCGGCACGGCGGCTTTGCGCGCTGCCGATCAGCTTACGCCCGCGCGCCGTGATCTCATAGGCGCTGGGCGCCTCGAAGCAGGCCGCCGAGACATCCGGCCCGGCGCGCACGCTGCCCGCGGCCTTGTCGGCCTCCAGCCCCAGTTCGTGCAGACCCAGCAGCAGCGCATTGCTCAGGCGCAGATAGGCATCCATGACGCTGCCCAGGACGCGCGGCTCGTCGGCAGGCGCGGCGACCGAATAGGTCAGTTCGTCGGTGTGGAGGATGGCGCGGCCGCCGGTGGGCCGGCGCACGATCTCATAGCCGCGCGCCACCACCGCCGCGGCGTCGATGTCGTCGATAGGCTGGTGGCGGCCCAGGCTGACCGCGGGCGGATGCCAGCGGTAGAAGCGCAGCGTGGGCGCGCTCTCGCCCGCGGCGCAGGCTTCGGCCAGGGCCTGGTCGAGCGCCATGTTGGCCGCGCCGCTGCGCGGCTGCTCGTCCACGATCAGCCGCCAGACGGCCGGCGGCAGGAGGGCGTTGTCGCCCGCAGCGGGTACGGCGGCAGGCTGTGTGCCGATCTCCATCAGGCTGGCTCCGTGACAAAAGGCAGGGACACGACCTGCGCCGCCGCCGATCCATCGGTCACGGTCACCGTGACCTGCGTGCCCGGCGTGTTGGCCGGGCGTTTGATCACCGCCAGGGCGATGGGCGCATCCAGGGCGGGGCTGTGGGCCGCGCTGGTGATCTGGCCTAGGCTGCGCCCGTCGACCATGACCTCAGCGCCGGGCGTCAACGGCTGGGCCGCGAGCAGCCCCACCAGCGTACGCGTCACCTTGTCATAGGTGATCTGGCGGGCGATGATCTCTTGGCCGGTATAGCAGCCCTTGTCTTCGGCGCAGGCCCAGGCCAACCCGGCCTCCAACGGATTATAGTCCTCGGTCAATTCGGCTCCGGCTGCGGGCCGTCCCAGTTCGATGCGCCGCGCCTCATAGGTGGCTGCGTCCACCGGCTGCGCGCCTGCGGCCTCTAGTGCGGCCAAGGCTTCTGCCTGGCGTGCGGCAGGCAGGACCACTTCGTAGCCCGGCACTTCGTACTGGGGCTGCGCCACGGCCAGCAGATCGCCCTGCTCCAAGACTGTGTTGGCTTGGGGCGCGCCTGTATCAACGCCTGCGTCAAATCCCATATGCGCCAACAGCGTGGACGCCTTGGGGCCGAGCAGCCGTAGCCGCGCCCATTCGTCGCTCAGGTCTGTGACTTTGACCTTGTCCATAAAGAAGATCTGGCCGCGCAGATGGCGGGCCAGGGCCGCGCTTTGGCCGGGCGCGGGCAGCAGGATCAACTCGTCGGCCCGGCAAACTACGGTGAAGACGTAGAGGATGCGCGCCGTCGGGCTGGTCAGCGCGGTGACCGCGGACTGGCCGGGGCGCAGGACGTTGATATTGTTGGTCGTCATGCGATGCAGAAAGTCGCTGCGGTCGGCGTCGGTCAGCCGCAGCACGCAGGCGTCGGGTCGCGACAGCCGCGCGGCCCCATCTATCAATGCGGCGTAGGCCGCCGGGTCGATGGTTTGGATCAGGTTTTCTTGCATAGGATGTTCCCCTCGTATACCAGCGCCGCCCACTCCGTGAGCAAGCCTTTCATCATTTTGTAGCGGCGGTTTGCAAACCGCCGATGCTCGCTCCAGATGATGCGCCAGACGGGCGGCACTATATCGCCGTTACAACTTGGCTTCTTGCATTCCTCAATTGTATCACTCCTGCGCCTGCACACGGCGCGCAAAGTCGATAATACGATAGAACATCTCGGCCCCGGCTTCGGTCAGGTCGTCCCCAATTTGCAGATAGTGGCTTACATCTTGGTAGTAAAAGACCTCGACGGGCACGCCCGCGGCGCGCAGGGCTGCTTCCAGTTGATAGGCCTGCTCGATGCGCGCGATGCGGTCGGCGTCGGTGTGAATGATCTGCGTCGGCGGCAGATAGGCCGCGGTGTAGACTGGCGAATAGCGCAGCAGCGCCAGGGGATAGAGATTGGGCGGCCCCAGGGCAGGCACGGCGTACTCATAGGCGGGCGGCATCTCCAGCAGCCCGGCGTAGTAATCGGCGGCCCCGGCGAAGGCGTTGCTGATGCCGCCCACCGTGACCCAGCCCGCGATCTGGTCACGCTCATCGCGCAGAAAGCGGTGCAGGATGGGGCTGCTAAAGCTGCCGCCGAGCGCGACGGCGTTGCCCGGCGCGATGTGAGGGCTGAGGCTGCCGCTCTGCGCCAGGTGAAAGGCGATGCGCGCATCACGGGCATGGGCGTCAATGTCCACGGCACGCGCCGGGATGGGCGAAAGGGCGACCAGCGCAAAGCCTTCGGAGGCGAACCCCACGCTGACCGGCCACCAGTTGTCGGCGTTGGTAGGATAGACCATAAAGAGCAGGGGCAGTTGCTCCCCTGGCGGCAGATTCGGCGGCAGATAGAGGCGCAGGGTATCAACCGTCTGGCCGCCATAGGTGAACTGAAAGGCGGTGACATCGGCCTGCGCGCCGGGGGGGAAGTTGGTGGCCGCGCTGTAGGCAGCGGTGACGCTCAGCGCCACGCCGGCCGCCAGCGGCTCGGGCAGCGGCTGCGCGATATGCGGTTCCAGTTCCAGCGGCGGCGCTTCGCCGACCGTGTCCGAGGTCACGGTGACCAGTTGAGGGATGCCAAACAGCCCGCGCGGCACGGTTTCTTCATAGCCGGGGGCGACGGCGGCGGGCACATATTGGCC
>JADLFO010000146.1 GCA_020845455.1 Caldilineaceae bacterium | reverse complement strand
TCTGCTCTTGCACCAGTTTGGCTTGAAGAGCTTCCGGTGCGGGCGAATAGAGCCTGACCTTGCTCTCTTGGACGTTGAGACCGGACGCATAGATCAAGTCAGACAGCCCTTCCACCCCTTTGAGGGCCGTTTGTGTTTGATCAAGCATACCCTCCAGTTCGACCAGCGTGCGCGGTCGCTGCACCACCTGAACCAAATCGGCCCATGCTATGCCTTGCAGATACTTCTCGACGATGGCTTGACCGTCTGGATCGGTCAGGGCCACCACGAGGCCAAACGTTGGCTCATGCTGCGTCCAAGAGCCGGCATAGGTCGCTTCGGCTTCGGCGATCTTGATCTCTACCTCGTTCATTTTGGATTGCAGTATTAGCCGTCTCTCTGCCTCCTCATAGGGTATCTTCATGGCTTCGGCATAGGCTGCAAACGTCGGGTTGGGTTCTTCAACTGGGGTGGTATCCGCTGTACTCTCCGGTACAGCCTGTGGGACCGTCTGGGCAATCAGCGTACTAGAGTGAAGCGCCAGCGAGAGCGCCAACACGACGGCGGCAAGCAAACAAAGCGTCGCCAGCCGATTCCAGGCGCGCCTTTTGGTAAACATGATACATCTCCTAGTAAAGCGTAGGTTGATGGGGAATGGTCAGACCCACATCACATCGACACAGGCTGCTTGGTGTTAGCAGGGGCGTGGTCGAGGGATGGTGGACGCGGACGCGACGCCGGACCGTCAAGGTCTGGCGTGCAGCGCGAGGATACAGTCCATAGATACCTCCGGGGTCAGAGATTCGTTGGGCGCAAAGGATTATCTGCGGAAACACAAAGGAGAACGTACGACGCGGTGTGCAGAGGTACATGAAGATAGGCCGTCCTGCACACGAGCTTCGCATCCAGCTTTGACTATCATCTTCAGGATAGGCCGCATATGAAGGCGGCGTCAAGATGACATTTGTCTCTATCTCGGCTACGTCATTTGTTGTACTCGGACGATGAACCCTTTGGGTGAGCGGACAGCAGTTCCGACACCTGGATATCATATTGAGGGGAGGCGTTGGACATTTGTTCCAGGCATGGTTGGGAAAAATGCCGAAAATCGGGTATAATAAGGCGCGAGTTTGCAGGCTTTTTTGGACGAGATGAGGCGTTGAGGTAGAGGCATGGATGAGAATTTTGAACCCCGAGACGGCGATCAAGACGCCGAAGAGTACGCCGGCCTGGCTGCCGTGGGCAGCGACAACGGTTCGCTGCCGGTAAACGGCGACGGCTATAACGTAGGCCGGGTGCGTGCGGTCTCCATCGAAGAAGAGATGCGCGCCAATTATTTGGACTACGCCATGAGCGTGATTGTGGCGCGCGCCCTTCCGGATGCCCGCGACGGCTTGAAGCCGGTGCATCGCCGCATCCTGTACGCGATGCACGATATGGGGTTGCAGCCAAACTCCGCCTATAAGAAGAGCGCGCGTATCGTCGGTGAAGTGCTGGGTAAATATCACCCGCACGGCGACAGTGCGGTCTATGACGCCATGGCGCGCATGGCGCAGGATTTCAGCCTGCGTTATCCGCTGGTGGATGGGCAGGGCAACTTTGGCTCGGTCGACGGCGACAGCCCGGCGGCGATGCGTTATACCGAGGCGCGGCTGGCGCAGATCGCCGAGACGATGCTGCGCGATATCGACATGGACACGGTCGATTGGCGCGCTAATTTCGACGACAGCCTGCAAGAGCCGCAGGTACTGCCGGCGATGCTGCCCAATCTGCTGCTCAACGGCACGAGCGGGATCGCGGTGGGTATGGCGACCAACATCCCGCCTCACAATCTGAGCGAGATCGTCGATGCCACGGTCTTTGTGATCGACCACTGGGAGCGCCGCAGCGAGATCGCGCTCGACGAGTTGATGGCCTTTGTCAAGGGGCCGGACTTCCCAACGGGCGGCGTGATCCTGGGAACGGAGGGGATCAAGCAGGCGCTGGGCACGGGTCGTGGCAAGGTGCAGATCCGCGCCAAGACCGCGATCGAAGAGAACAACAACGGGCGTTTCCGCATCATCGTGCAGGAGATCCCCTACCAGGTCAACAAGTCGGTGCTGATTGAGCGCATCGCCGAACTGGCGCGCAACGGCACGCTGGACCAGATCAGCGACCTGCGCGACGAGAGCGACCGCCAGGGGATGCGGATTGTGATCGAGTTGAAGCGCGGGGCCGCGCCCAAGAAGGTGCGCAACCGGCTCTTCAAACATACGCAGTTGCAGACCACCTTTGGCGTCAACGCGCTGGCGCTGGTCAACGGCGAGCCGGTGGCGCTGAGCCTGCGCCGCGCCCTGGTCGTCCATGTCGAGCACCGTGTGGAGGTGCTGACGCGGCGCAGCGAGTTTCAACTGGGCAAGGCGCGCGAGCGGGCGCACATCTTGGAAGGGCTGCGCATTGCGCTCCAGTTCCTCGACGAGGTGATCCGGACGATCCGCAGCAGCGACAGCGCCGAGGCGGCGCGCGGGGCGTTGATGGAGCGCTTTGAGTTGAGCGAAGTGCAGGCGCAGGCGATCTTGGATATGCAGTTGCGCCGCTTGGCCGCGTTGGAGCGCCAGAAGATCGAGGACGAATATGCCGAGATCATGGCGCGCATCGCCTATCTGGAGGATTTGCTGGCGCATCCGGAGAAGATCCGAGCGCTGGTGCGCGAGGATTTGCTTTGGTTGAGGGAGAAGTTTGGCGATGCGCGGCGCACGGCGATTGCCGCCGATGCCAGCGGCGAGTTCAGCGAAGAGGATTTGATCGCGCAGGACAATGTGCTGATCAGCTTTAGCGCCAACTCCTATATCAAGCGGATGCCGGCCAATACCTTCCGGGCGCAGGGCCGCGGGGGCCGCGGTATCAAGGGGATGGGCACGCGGCAAGAGGACGAGGTGATCAATCTGCTCTTTGCACGCACGCTGGACTATATCTTGTTCTTCACGGACAAGGGGCGGGTTTACAGCAGCCGGGTCTATGAACTGCCCGAAGGCAGCCGCACGGCGCGCGGGGCGCACATTGCCAACCTGCTCAGTTTGCAGCCGGACGAACGGGTGACGACCATGTTGGTCGTCCCGGACTTTGACGATGCTGAGTATGTGACGCTTATTACACGAAAAGCGCGTATCAAACGGATGGAGCTGAACGTCTTCAGTAATGTCAGGTCCAGCGGTCTGATCGCCATGAGTTTGGACGCCGACGATTCGCTGGACTGGGCGCGCATGACCAACGGCGAGCAGGAGTTCATGGTGGTGACGCGGCACGGCAAGGCGCTGCGCTTCCATGAGCAGTCGGTGCGGCCTATGGGCCGGTCGGCGGCAGGCGTGATGGCGATGCGTTTGCTCAACGGCGACGAGGTGGTGAGCTTGGATGTGGTGCAGCCCGACGGTGAACTGCTGGTGATTCACGAACAGGGATGGGGCAAGCGCACGCCGCTGGACGAGTTCAACGCCAAGGGGCGCTATACCCAAGGCAACTGGGCGACCGACCACCGGCGCTTGGACGAAGTGGGGCCGATCGTGGCGGCGCGCGTGGTGCATCCAAGGGACCAGATCACGGTCATGACGAGCAACGGGTTGGCGCTGCGCACCGCGGTTTCTGGGATCAGCCGGATGGGGCGCAGCACGCGCGGGGTGCGCGTGGTGAAGATGCAGCCGGGCGACACAGTGGCGGCGCTGGCGGTGCTGACGCATGAAGACCTGACGCGCGGGGTGGATGGCGGCGTCGAGGACGATGCCGCGACCCTGCCGGGCGGCGGCGCAGGATTTGAAAGCGCGGTGGGCGGCGAGTTGGCCGAACTGGACGATGAGCCGCTGGACAGCGAAATGCTTGAGGGCGAGCCGCTTGAGGACGGTGACGGGATGTATTTGGATGAGCCGGAGGTAGAGACCCAGGAGCCAAACTGAGGTAGCTCTTGCCAGTGACGAGCGATCTGCACGCAGCGCTTACGCAAAGCCCAGGCCAGACGGTGGCCTATCTACGCCATGCGGAACCCGAACCGATGGCCGAGACGTTGACCGCCCTTGCCAATGCCGAGGGGGGCACGTTGGTCCTGGGCTGCGACGTGGCGGGGCGGCTGGGGGATGTCTTTGTGGAGGAAGACGCCGCCGACGCTCTGCGCGCGGCGCTGCGCTTGTGTCGCCCCCCGGTGCATACCGATTGGTCGCAGCAGCAAGTGCCGGGCGGGACGGTGGTGGTGCTGCGCGTGGAACGCAGCGGCACGCTGCACAGCCTGTGGGATGGCCGTGTGTTGGTGCGTAAGGGGCCGGAGAACCGGCCCGTCGACGGCGCCGAGATCGAGCAGTTGTTGGCTAACCGCCCTGTAGGCGATTTTGAACTGCAGGAGGTAGCGGGGGCGACGCGCGAGGATCTGGACGAGGATATCATCGACAACTACCTGGAGCGCCGCCAGAAACGCAACCCGCGTTCGGGGATTTTGCCCAAGGACAAACTGCTACAGCAGATCGGGGCGGTGACCGAAGCGCGTGTCCCTACGGTCAGCGGGATGCTGCTGTTTGGTCGCGAGCCGCAGCTTTTCCTGCCGCAGAGCCGCGCCATCTTTGTCCGCTTCGCCGATGTGCAGCCGCGCGGGCCGGAAGGCAGTTTTGGGTATGGGCGGCGTGAGGAGCTGATCGGCCCGTTGCCGGTGATCATCGACCGGGCGTGGCGCGTGATGTGGGAAGAGATGGACAAGCAGGCGGTCGTGCGCGGTTTGCAGCGCCACGAAGAGACCGAGTATCCGCAGTCGGCGGTGCGCGAAGCGTTGGTCAACGCGGTGGCGCACCGGGATTACCGGTTGACGGGGCGCAGCATCGAAATCCGCATGTATACCGACCGGCTGGAGGTGACCAGCCCGGGCGGGCTGCCGGCCCATATCACGCTGGACAATATCGTCGAGGAGCACTACAGCCGCAACCCGCGCATCGTCAACGGCCTCTATCAGTGGGGCTATATCGAGGAGTTGGGGCTGGGCGTTGACCGCATGATCGAAGATATGGTCAGCGCGGGGCATATGCCGCCCAAGTTTGAGGCCAAAAGTCACCGCTTTTCGGTGATCCTCTATAACCGCAGGGACCCGGTGCAGGCGATGAAGTCGTGGGAGCAGAACATGAACGAGCGGCAGATCAAAGCCATCGAGTTCTTGCAACGCCACGGCACGATCACAAACCGCGATTACCGAGACCTCTGCCCGCATGTAGGGCCGGAGACGCTGCGGCTGGACCTGGCGGACCTGGTAAGCAAGGGGCTTGTGCTGAAGATCGGCGACAAGCGAGGCACGCGCTATATCTTGAAGTGAGCGCGTGCGCAGAGCCGCGGCTGGGCTGGCCTGGAGATTTCCAAATTATCCCAATTGGGATAGTGGGGATAGTTGCCCCGGTCGGAAGCGGCGGGCGGGGCGAGCGATGCAGGGTTCCCATTTGGGATATTGGGTTATTGGCTTGGGATACCCGTGCAGGCTTGGGTATCCCAAGTTTCTTGTGTGGCCCCTGGCGCAGTGCTATAATGGCGGGCATTACGCCCAAGGATATTTGTTGTGTAGCCACGTTATGGTATGGCCAAGTTGTTATGTGGCGATGTTCACAGGAAGTAGAGCGGAACTGCTATGGCAGAGGCGACTGAGAAGCCGGGCGACCCTTATACGCTGGTGGTCGAGCCGAACGACGCAGGGGAGTTAGCCGACAGGGGGGCAGTTGACATCGGCGGGGCCGAGGAAGGGCCGCAGCCGTCGATGACCTGGATGTTGCTGCGCGAGTTGGTCGAAACAGTGGTGCTGTCGCTCGTGATCTTCCTGCTGATCCGGCAAGTGGTGCAGAATTACCGGATCGAGAGCCACTCGATGGAGCCGAACTTCTATGAGGGGCAATTTATCCTGGTCAATAAGCTGGCGTATAAGCTGGGAGCGCCGGAGCGGGGAGACGTCCTGGTCTTTCACAACCCGCGCAACGAGGATGAGGATTATATCAAGCGCGTGATCGGTCTGCCCGGAGATACGGTGCAGCTTCAAGACCAGACGGTATTGATCAACGGCGAGCCTGTGCAGGAGCCGTATCTGCAGAATCGTATTCCGATGGGGACGGTCTTTGGCCCAGTAGTGGTGGAGCCAAATCATCTTTTTGTCATGGGCGACAACCGTCCCAATTCAGAAGACAGCCGCAGTTTTGGCCAGTTGTCCGAGGATTTGATCGTGGGCCAGGCATGGCTGCGGGTCTGGCCGGTGTCTGAGTTTGGCTTGGTATCCCATATGGATTTAGATCCGGTGGTTCCGGTTTCGCTGGCGCCGATTCCTGCAACGCAGTGACAAGCGACGGGTTGGCAGTGGAAGCCTGAGTTTGGCACATGAGAAAGGTAGAAGGAGAATTTGAGTAGCTGGACGGCAGATGAGTTGAACCGAGTTGTGACTCAAGCAATGGCGCGTGTCCAGGGCGGGCAGCCGCTCGGCCATGGCGGCGCTGCCACCTCGCGGGCGCTGACGCCTGTCGAGGCGGCGCAGCTGATCGACCACACGCTTTTGAAACCTGATGCCACCGAGGCGCAGGTGCGCCGGCTTTGCGCAGAGGCCAAGCAGTACGGCTTTGCCAGCGTGTGTGTGAACCCCACCTGGGTTGGGCTGTGCCGGGATCTGCTGGTGGACTCACCGGTTAAGGTGTGCAGTGTGGCGGGCTTTGCGTTGGGCGCGACTCTGCCTGAGGTCAAGGCGTTTGAGACCGAGCGGGCCATCCAGGTCGGCGCGCACGAGGTCGACATGGTGATCAACGTGGGCCGTCTGAAGAGTGGGGATAACCAGACGGTCTTCCAGGATATTGCGGCGGTGGTGAGCGTGGCGCACCGCTTGGGCGCGGTGGTCAAAACGATCCTGGAGATGGCGCTGTTGAGCGAAGAAGAGAAGGTCGCGGCATGCGCGCTGGCGCAGGCGGCGGGCGCTGATTTTGTCAAGACCTCGACCGGATTCAATGGCGGCGGCGCGACCGTGGCGGATGTGGCGTTGATGCGCCGCGTCGTGGGGTCTGCGATGGGCGTCAAGGCGGCGGGCGGCATTCGCACGGCCGCCGAACTGCGCGCGATGGTGGTTGCCGGAGCGAACCGGATTGGGGCCAGCGCCGGCGTTAAGATCATGCAGGAGTTGGAGGCGCAGTCCGCCGTAGGCGAGTCCGAACCTGAGGGCGGACGCGAGGTCGGGGCCGGCGTCGAGCCGTCACCAGAGACAGGGGACGCGTACTGATGTCTGCACGGGTGCAGGATTTTGCTTTGATGATTGGCCATGTGTGGCGCTGTACAAGCTGCCGTGAGGCGCTGTTGGGACATCCAGAAGTGATGTGGATGGGGTTCAAACTCAGCGAGCAGCAGCGTGCGGCGATCCTGGAATTGAGCGATGAATCGTTCCAGACGATGACCAAACTGGCCAGTGCGACCGGGCTGGACCCGAAGGAACTAGAGGTCGCTATCGAGCATCCGCGCGCCCGTCTGCGCCATTTGGGGAGCGTGAAGGGAGATTACTTCCTGCGCGCCGGCGGCAGTGGTTGACGCTTGGAGTTGACCACTCGGAGCGGTTACAACACCCCGTGCGCGCCTGGACGCCAGGCGCGCACGCTCATTCTATCGGCTGTCTCCCAGGGCGCGGCTGTGGTCTAGAGCGATCTCAGTGGAGCGTCGTGCAGCCGTACCGGAGATGGTTTTGGTTAGGCAGAGCATGAAGCAAATTCTTCCCGGACTCTGGCAGTTCGACGAGATCGGAACGGCAGTAAACTGTTTTCTGTGGGAATGGCCGGGCGGGCTGACGCTGATCGACACGGGTATGCCCACCCATGCGCAGACGATCATCGACGCGTTGGTGCAGAATAACCGCCCGCTGCATCTGGTGAAACGGATCGTGATCACCCATGCCGACCCGGACCATACGGGTGGGTTGGCGCAGCTGCGGCGCGCCACCCAGGCCAAAGTGGTGTGCCACGCTGTGGAAAAGGAATATCTCGAACACCCAGGGCGACGCCAGATCGCGGCGCTGTGGCTGCGTCTGCTGCTGATGCCGGCGCGTCTGCTGCCCGCCTTTCGCCTGCGGCCCGTGACGCCGGATGAACTGGTGGTGGATGGGCAGGCGCTGCCCGAAGGCTTTATTGTCGTGCATACGCCGGGCCATTCGCCGGGCCACATCTCGCTGCTGCATCGTGAGAAGCGGCTGCTGATCACAGGCGACGCGCTGGCGAACCGGGGCAACAGGCTGAGCGGGCCTGCGGGCGCGCTCACGCCGGACCCGGCCAACGCGCAGCGCAGCATCTGGAAGCTGGCCAAGAAGTATGGCGATGACTTCGAGACGATCGTCTTTGGCCATGGCCCGGCGATCATGAGCAACGGCGGCAAGAAGGTGAAGGCGCTGGCCAGCCAGGTCTTCTCTGCCGAGGTATAGGCTCGCCTAGCGCTTCGCCGGCTGCGCTGTCTGTGCGGGCAGGAGATCGCGCTGCGCCACATTAGCGGCAATTTGTACTGGGTCGTAGGTCGGCGAGTAGGGCGGCGCGTACGAGAGGTCGAGCAGACCGATGTCCGTGACCGTCATGCGCGCCGTGATGGCGGTGGCGATGATGTCGATGCGCTTGTTGACGCCCGCTTTGCCGGCCAGTTGGCCGCCCAGGACGCGGCCGCCGCGCCGGTCAAAGACCAGTTTGACCGTGAGCATCTCGGCGTCGGGCCAGTAGCCTGCTTTGTCCTTGTTTTCAATCAGCGCGCTGCCGATAAATTCGCCATCTCTACCAAAGCGGTTGCTGCGGCGCGCTTCGGTTTCGGTGATGCCGGTGGCCGACACGGTATAGTCGAAGACCTTGACGACCGCCGTCCCCAAAATCCCTGGGAAAGTCTCCTGTCCGCCCGCCATGTTATCGCCGACGATGCGGCCTCCTTTGTTGGCCGATGTCGCCAGGGGGATCCAGGCGGGTTCTTCCAGCACCAGATGGTAATGGGCCACGCAGTCGCCGGCGGCGTAGATGTCGGGGTCGCTGGTGCGCATGGCCGCATCGACTTGGATCGCGCCGGCGACGCTGAGTTGAAGGCCCGCGTCCGCGGCCAACTCGGCGTTGGGCTGCACACCGGTGGCGACGATCACCAGGTCGGCGTCGATGCTGCCGTCGGCGGCGTTGGTGAGGACGCGCAGCCCGGCGCCGGTCTGTTCGATCGCTTCGACCTTTAGACCGGTGCGCAAGGCGACGCCTTTTTCGACGATATGGGCGGCCACGGGTTCGACCATCTCCGGGTCGAAATTGGGCATGATCTGGGGCAGCAGTTCGACGAGATGCACCTCCATGGCGAGGCCGCGCAGCGCCTCGACCATCTCGACGCCGATATAGCCGCCGCCGATGACCACGGCGCGCTGGGGGGCGTGGCGTGCGATATAGGCGTGGATGCGCCGGCCGTCGCTCAGACTGCGCAGCGTGAAGACGCCGGGCAGGTCCAACCCGCGGATCGGCGGTTTGGCGGCGCGCGCGCCGGTGGCGATCGCCAGTTTGGCATAGGGCTGGCTGAACTCCTCGCCGCTGTCGGTGCGGCGTCCGTGGACGATGTGTTCGGCGGGATCGATGCGAGTTACCTCATGAAAGATACGCACGTCGATACCGCGGCGTTTGCGTGCAACCTCCGGGGTGAGGATCACCAGTTGGCGGTCGGAAGGGATGACGCCGGAGATCCAGTAGGGCATACCGCAGGCGGAATAGCTGATATGCGGGCCGCGTTCAAAGACAATGACTTCGGCGTCGGGCTGTTCACGCTTGAGTTTAGCGGCAGCGCTCATACCGGCGGCGTCACCGCCGATGATCACAAATGGGGCGGTCATAGCGTTGTCCTATCGAGTGTAGGCCTGTGCAGGCTGGGCATAGGCTGGAGGCTAGGCCGGTGCGTTGGCATGGCGAAAGACGATGGCTCCGTCGAAGACCGTCAACAAGACCGTGGTGTGCGCGATCTGGGCGGCAGTCTCCGGCTGTTTAGCCAGGGCGAAGATGTCTTGATCGAGCACGATCAGGTCGGCGCGCCTGCCCGGGGTGATAGAGCCGATAGAGTGCGCCCATCCGCCGGCTTCCGCTGCGCCCAGGGTATAGGCGTGGATCGCATCGCGCAGGGGGATCGCCTGCTCCGGATGCCACGGCGGGCGGGCATCGTCGGGCCGTGTGCGCTGGAGCGCGGCACAGAGACCCCACCAGGGGTTCGGGTTGGCGACCGGCGCGTCGCTGCCAAAGGCGAGCCGGGTCCCCGCCTGCAGCAAGCTGCGGAAGGCGTAGGTATGGGCGGTGCGCTCCCCCAGGAAGCGGTCGGCGACGTCGCGGTCGTCGGGGGCGTGGAGCGGCTGGACGCTGGCGGTGATGTCGAGCCGGGCGAGGCGCGGCAGGTCGTCGGGGGCGATGGTCTGGACGTGTTCGATGCGGTGTGGGTAGGGCAGGGGCGGTGTGCTGTAGGCCATCTCGTCGAAGATGTCGAGCACGACGCGGTTGGCGCGGTCGCCGATGGCGTGGACGCTGATCGGGAAGCCCAGTTCGGCGGCGCGGCGAAATTCGGCGGCCATTTGGTCGGGCGGCGTCACACTCACGCCCAGGTTGATCGGATCGGCAGCCGAAGCCCTGGCGAACGGTTCGAGCATCCAGGCAGTGCGGCTGCCGAGGCTGCCGTCGGCAAAGACCTTGACATGGCCCAGACGCAGCCAGTCGTCGCCAAAACCGCCCCGTAGACCCAAAGCGGCTAGCTCGGTCAGTTGGTGGGCGGCGACGTTGCTGTGGACGCGCAGGCGCAGGTGGCCGCGGCGGCGCAAGCGCTGATAGGCGGCCAACATGCGCGGGCCTTCACTGCCGTCTTTGATACGCTGGTCATGCACGGCAGTGATGCCCAAGGCATGGAGACCTTGGGCGGCGGACTGGAGCAAGGCGTCGAGTTCGCGATCCGTCGGTTCCGGGATCAACCGGGCAACCAGGCTTGCGGCGAGTTCGCGCAGCACGCCGGTAGGGCGACCGGTGTGGTCGCGGTCGATGACGCCGTTGGCAGGCGGGTCGGTCTGGGCGGTGATGCCGGCAGCTTGGAGCGCAGCCGAGTTGGCGACGCCGATGTGGTGGTCGGAGCGCCAGAAGAAGGCCGGGCGGTCCGGCCCGGTCACGGGGTCGAGGTCGGCGGCGGTAGGGAAGTCGAGATCGCCCCACCGGCTTTCATTCCAGCCCTGGCCGGTGATCCATTCGTCCGGCTCGGAGTGGGCGGCTGCGGCGGCGACGGCGGCGAGCATCTCGGCCTTGGACTGGGTGGCGGCGAAGTCTAGCTGCTGTTGGTTGAGCGCCCATTCATACAGATGAATATGGGCGTCGCACAAGCCGGGGAGGACGAGTTTCCCGTCCAGATCGATGCATTGGGTGTCGGGCGCAGCCAATGACAAGATGTCGTCGCTGCTGCCGGCGGCGAGGATCAGCCCATCGCGCAGGGCGACTGCCTCCGCCGCGGGCTGGCGCTCGTTGCCGGTGTAGATAAGGGCGTTGTGCAGAATCAGGGTCGGGTTATGTGACGGTGCAGGCATCGGCATGCTGTCCCGGTCCGTGTGGCGGCCATGGGTTCTGGCCTCACCATGATCGCTATGATCTCACTATAGCAGAGAGTAGACGAAAGCGAAACCGACCAGGGTAAATTTGACAATCGGCAGGGGCGATGATAC
>JADLFO010000145.1 GCA_020845455.1 Caldilineaceae bacterium | reverse complement strand
GAGATGCTGAAGAAGGGAACGCCCGCCTCGCCGGAGACGGCCTTGGCCATCAAGGTCTTGCCGGTGCCGGGCGGGCCGACGAGCAGCACGCCCTTGGGGATGCGCGCCCCCAAGCTGGCGAACTTCTCCGGTTCCTTGAGAAACTCGACCACTTCTTGCAGTTCTTGTTTGGCTTCGTCGTTGCCGGCGACATCGGCAAAGGTGACCGTGGGCCGGTCGCCGGTGAACATGCGCGCCCGGCTTTTGCCAAAGGAGAAGGCTTGATTGCCCGCGCCTTGGGCTTGGCGCATGATGAAATAGAAGAAGACGCCGAGCAGCAAGAGCGGGAGCAGCGCCACCAAGATGCCGCCCCAGTTCTCCCACATAGCGGGCGTTTCGACGCTGATGTCGACCGTGTTGAGCTGTTCGGCGGTGACGCCTAGCCCCAGAAGCGTTTCGACGATGCCGATGCTGCTCTCTTTGCGCGACTGCAGCAGTTCGCCGGTGGTGCGGTTGACCGCGGTGATGCGGTCGTCCTTGACGGTGATCTTGCTGATCGCGTCCGCCCGTACTAGTTCGGCGATGCGGGCGATGGGGACCGGCTCGGCTGCGTTTTCTTGGCCGCGCCCCAAAGAGGTATACAAGAATGCGCCGAGCGCCAGCAACAGCAAGACATAGATGGCCCCACTACGCACGCGCTTTTGATTCATGACAGTTCCTATTCAGGACGAAAATAGCTGCCGGACCTGGGGCTGCCGGCAATCTCGCCTGCGCGCGCAAGCTGCACGCGCCCCTCCCGGTCTTGATCCCCCAGCCTTGCAGTTAGTCTAGCATACGGCTGCCAGGCGGTCAAACATTTGAGCTAAACCAGGCATCCACTTAAAGGATATTCCTCTTGACAATAGTCGGATGTGGGCAGACATGCAGTAGGGCCGCTTCCAGGCAAGCAGGTATATCTGAGCGTAGGCTCTTCCGGCTAGGCTGCGCGCAAAGTGAGCAGCGTGATTTCGGGCCGGCAGTTGAAGCGGATCGGCACAGGCCAGACGCCTAGACCGCGATTGGTGTAGACCGTGCGTGTGCCAATCGTGCGTAAGCCGATGGGATATCGCCGTCCGTGCTTGGGCAGAACGGGCGCCCAGCTGTAGTGACCGGCTGCGTCCGGCTCGGACTGGGGAAAGCGCACCTGCCCGCCATGGCTGTGGCCGGAAAGCTGGAGCGCGACCGGCGCATCCGTCTGAATCAGATAGTCGAAGTAGTCAGGTTCATGGGCAAGAAGAACGGTGGTCGCACGGGGCGGGATGTCGCGCAGCGCCGCGGCAAGGTCGGGCCGCCCGCTCCAGACATCGTCGATGCCGGCCAGCCAGAGATCGTCCGCCACAGCCTGCGCCTGGTTGAGCAGGATGGTCGTCCCCGCGGCCCCTAGATAGCGCTGGACGGTGGGCCGGTCGGTCCAGTGGTCATGATTGCCAAACCCGGCATAGACGGGGATGCCCAATTGGCGCAGCGGCTCGACCAGACCTTGGGCAGACTCGGCAGAGTGACCCACATAGTCGCCGGTCATGACAACCCATTGTGGCGCAAGCTGCCGGATCCGCATCACGGCGTCGGCCAGCCGATCCGGTGAGAAGTACTCGCTCAGATGGATATCGGAGATCTGGACAAAGCGCGTGCCGTCCGCCGCGGGGGACAGGCGGGGGATGGGCAGGGTCAACTCGTCGACCTCTACCCAGCGCGGCTCGATCAGGCGCGTGTACATGGCTGTGCCGCCGAGGGCGAGGCCGGCTCC
This sequence comes from Caldilineaceae bacterium, assembly GCA_020845455.1. GTDB lineage: Bacteria > Chloroflexota > Anaerolineae > Caldilineales > Caldilineaceae > QEUY01. The sequence continues at coordinate 11,536 of JADLFO010000145.1, read as the reverse complement.
GGCCAGCAGCCGGAGAAAACGGCGGCGGCTGAATCGTCTGTGGGTGGATGTGGTCGGCATAATAGCATCAACGTTGGGGACCGGCGAAGGTTCCACGCAAACAAAATCAGGCTGCGCCAGGAACGGCGACCCCGCAAGTTCCAGGCGCAGCCTTGTTATCGTGTCCTGTCTATCGTGATCCTGTTTTGCCGGCTAGGCATGCCGGACTTCGGCTTCTTCCTGTGCGGGCGTATAGCTGCCAAAGCGGGCTGCGCCGTTGCAGACGGCGCGGTGATAGTAGGCGCGCTGCGCGCCGGCGACCTGGGCCTCACGCCCTTGCCAGGCTTCCAGCACCGGTTCTTGCAGGGCGCGGCCATAGGAGAAGCTTAACTCCCACGGCTGCGCCCCCAGCCGGTTCATGGCGTTGAGGTTCTCGGTGGCCTGGACAGGGCTTTGCCCACCGGAAAGGAAGACGATGCCAGGGACTGCCGCCGGGACGGCGCGGCGCAGGATGCGCAGCGTGGCCTCGGCGACCTCCTCGGCGCCGGCCTGGTGCGCCGACTTTTTGCCGGCGATGACCATATTAGGTTTGAGCAGCGTTCCCTCCAGTGCCACGCGTGCCCGATAGAGCTCGTGGAAGACTTCGCGCAAAACCGCTTCGGTGACCTCGGCGCAGCGTTCGATGCCGTGGTCGCCGTCCATCAAGACCTCCGGCTCGACAATCGGCACCAGATCTTGCTCTTGGCAGAGCGCCGCATAGCGCGCCAGGGCGTGGGCGTTGGCGTGAATACAACCGGCGGTGGGGATGGTGGGGCCAATGTCGATGACGGCGCGCCATTTGGCAAAGCGTGCGCCCAGGCCGCGATAGTCGGCCAGCCGCTCGCGCAGCCCATCGAGACCCTCGGTGATCTTTTCGCCGGGAAAGAAGGGCAGGTCCTTAGCTCCCTTGTCGACTTTGATGCCGGGGATGATGCCTTGCCGGGCCAGGACTTGGGGCAGCGGCGTTCCATCGCGCGCCTGCTGGCGCATGGTTTCGTCATAGAGGATCACGCCGCTGATAAACTGCTCGACGCCCGCGGTGGTAAAGAGCAGTTCGCGGTAGGCGCGGCGCGTCTCCTCGGTGGATGCAAGCTGGATGGTGTCGAAGCGCTTTTTGATCGTGCCGGTGCTTTCGTCGGCAGCCAGAATGCCCTTACCCGGCGCGACGAGCGCATGGGCGGTGGTGACGAGTTCATCAAGTTTCATGGTAACTCCTCCGGTCAGATGACCGCTTGACAGGCGCGTGCTGACAGGGACGTGAAAAACCAGCGCGCCACAGCCGGCGCTGGCGTAGACGCGTGGTTAACCGTCGAGAGTAGGAACCGTACACGCTTGCCGGCGGCGCATACCATTTGCCTTACTGATCAGTATAGCATGGATTACCGGAGTCTGGACGTAAGATGCGCTGTCTATCTTTAGCAAGAAATCGGGCGGCCCATTTGGGCCGCCCGAGAAGCGCGTCTGTGTGTGGTGTGCCGCGGATCAGTCGAGCGCGCCTGTTTCCTGCAACAGCCGCAGCGTCCCTTCGAGATCGTCGAGGTCGCCGAGGTCGAGTTCGGGCGTGGCGATCTCGTCGATGGGCATGATGAGGTCGTTGGTCTGGATCCCCTCCCCGGCCAGCGGGTATTCAAAAGTCTGGTCGGCGAAATACTGCTGCGCCTCGTTGGAGAGCAGGAATTCGACGAAGCGCACGGCTGCATCCGGATGGCGCGCCGTGGTTAAGATGCCAACTCCGGCGACGTTGATCATTGTGCCGGCGTGGGGCTGCGGGAAATGATAGTTGCGCGCGGCGAAGTTCTCTCCCTCTTCGGCCAAGAAGCGATAGAGGTAGTAGTGGTTGACCAGACCGACCGAGATCTCACCGGCAGCCGTGGCCGCGACGATGGGCGCGTTGCTGTCATAGGTTTGGACGTCATTGGCGATCATCGCTTCCAGCCACTCGCGTGTGCGCTCTTCGCCTTCCAAGACGCGCATGGCGGTGATGAACGATTGGAAGCTGGCGTTGGTGGGCGCCCAGCCCACGCGCCCGCGCCATTTTTCGTCGGTCAGCCCCCAAACGTCGGCGGGCAAGTCTTGTTCGGTCAACTCGCCGGTGTTGTAGACCAGCACGCGCGCCCGGCCACTCACCCCGACCCAGGCGCCGTCGTGGCTTTCCAGGTCTGCCGGGACTAGGCTCAATACTGATTCGGGGAGCGTCTGCAGCCGCCCTGCTTTGCCCAGCGCGCCGAGCGAGCCGGCGTCCTGGGCAAAGAAGACATCCGCCGGCGAGTTGTCGCCCTCCTCAAGAATGGTGGATGCCAGTTCGGCGGTGCCGCCGTAGCGGACTTCGACGTCGATGCCGGTCTCTTCGGCGAACTGCTTGATCAGGGGGTCAACCAGGTTTTCGCTGCGTCCGGAATAGATAACCAGCGTGTCGCCGGCGGCTGCGGGCGCAGCGTCGCTTGACGCGGCAGGCGTGGCGGGCGCGACCGGTTGGCATGAGGTCAGCGCCAGCATTGCCGGCAGAAATAGGCCAAGCAGAAGGGGGCGGGGGACGGAAAAATGCAACAGGCGGCGATTCGATTTCGCAAGTTTCATGCGGAGTTCTCTCTCTAAAAAGGTCGGTTGTGTGACGCCCTGCGTTGATCCGCTAGGGCCGTTTTGTACTGTGATCAGATACGGTCAATCGGGGTGACGGGCTATTACGGACTATTGGGGTGAACCGGAGTGACGAAAGCTGCGTATGTGCCAGACCAGCACGGTGCATGGCGCGGCAATGCCAATCGCCAGGGCCAGTTGAACCAAGTCAAGCATCGGTGAGTTGAACGGCCTCCTTGCGCCGGGTCATCAGGTGTTCTCTGCGGGCGGACGCGACCGGTCGGGCCGCCGGGCCTACGTTAACACAGCGGATTGGGGGATTCAAGGGGCAAAACAGGGAGGAATGCGAGCAATCGGCTTTGGCGGGGCGAAGCAGCGGCGTAACTCGGATTGAGCGGTGAGTTAAGCGTGGTTAATCTTGGGGGCGCGGCGACAGGCACACGGGGCCGGGAGCATGTTACCCGCTGCGTTGGCGTACCACTTCATAGAGCAGCAGCGCCGTCGAGGTCGCCAGGTTGAGGCTGTCGGCCTGGCCGAACATGGGGATGGTCACATGGAGGTTGGCGGCCTGCGCCCAGTCCGCGCCCAGCCCGCCGGCCTCTGCACCCATGACGATCGCGACCGGGCCGGTGTAGTCGACCGCGGTATATTTGAGCGAGGCGTCGGGCCGGGCGGCGATGATGCGGATGGCGCGCTGCCGCAGCCAGGTGATGGTCTCCTCGGTTGCGGCCTCGACTACCGGCACAGTAAAGAGCGTGCCAAGGCTGGCGCGCACGACATTGGGGTTGTGGAGGTCGGTCGCGCCGGCAGCGACGATGACGGCGTGGACGCCGGCGGCGTCGGCGGTGCGCAGGATGGCCCCCAGGTTGCCCGGTTTTTCGACGCCTTCGATCACGGCGATAAAGGCAGGGTGCGGCACGGATAGGCTGTCGAGGGTGACGTCCGGATAGGGGATGACGAGCAGCAGCCCGCCGCTGTCGCCGCGGTAGGCCAGCTTGGCAAAGAGTTCAGGCGTCACTTCGACCAGCAGGGTACGCCGCGCCTGGTCCAGGGCGCTCAGTTCGGCGGCCAGAGTGCGGCCTGCCGGGCTGAGCAGGGGCGGACAGACAAAGGCGGTGTGCGGGATGATGCCTGCGGCGAGCGCGCGGCGCACCTCGCGTTCACCTTCGACCACGGTCTCGTGCCGCCGCGCCCGCTCGGCATGTTTGGCAAGGGCGAGGGTCTCTTTGACGCGCGGGTTCGCCGCGCTGCTGATCTGGATGGCCATGGCCGAACTAGCCGGCCAGCCAGCGCGCCATTGTGCCGCTGGGCAGGGCGCGACCCTGGCCGTCGACGGCGGTCATTTCGGCGCTCGTGATCGCGCCGCCGCGCTTCCGGCTGAGCAGCGCGACCTGGTTTTCCAGGGTCAGCGGCGTGAAGCCAGGGGTGTGGCAACTGTAGAGAATGAAGAGCGCATCCTTGGCGAGGATGTCACGACAGGTCTCGAGCAGGGGCAGCAGGTCATCTTCGATCTTGAAGACCTCGCCTTTGGGGCCGCGGCCAAACGAAGGCGGGTCGAGGATGATGCCCTGATAGGTGGAGCCGCGGCGGGCTTCGCGTTTGACGAACTTGAGCGCGTCGTCCACCAGCCAGCGGATGGGGCGGTCTTCCAGATGGGAGAGGTCGGCGTTGCGCCGTGCCCAGTCGACCACGCCCTTGGCGGCATCGACATGGACGACGTGCGCACCGGCCTGGGCCGCGGCCAGTGTGCTGCCGCCGGTATAGGCGAAGAGGTTGAGCACATGCAGGTTGCGCTGGTTGGTGGCCTGGAGACGGGCGCGGATGATCGTGCGCAGCCAGCGCCAGTTGTCGATCTGTTCGGGAAAGAGACCAAGATGGCCGAAGTCCGTCAGTTTGATGCGCCAGGCGAGGTCGGCATAGAGAATGTCAAACTCACGCTTGACCTTGCCGGCAAACTTCCATGCGCCGCCGCCTGAGCTGTCGCGCACGTAGACGGCATCGGCGCGCTGCCAGACTGCCGCGGGCAGTTGGGGTCGCCAAATGGCCTGGGGTGCAGGGCGCACGATCGTATAGGGACCCAGGCGCTCCAGTTTCTGGGCGTCGCCGGAATCGAGCAGGGCATAGTCGCTCCCCGTCTGATGGATGGTCTGACCTGGAGAGGTCGCATTCTGTTCGCGCATGGGGGACAGTGTAGCACGAAAGTGCGCGCGGGCGAAGCCTATCGTGGTATGATGGCAGCGAAGCTCCTCTAGGGCTTTTTGTATGGCCGAGCGGGATATGAAAAGATTGACCAAGATGCCTGACCCTGACCTGATCGAAGCTATCCGGATTGAGACCATTCGCGAGATCGAGATGAGCGCTGTGCTGGCGTGGCCGTCGCTGGACTCCGAGCCGCTAGGCGGTTGGCTGCTGCGCTACAGCCAAGGGGTGACACGCCGCGCCAATTCGGTCTGGACGAATGAGTTTCATGAGAATAGAATAGACTTGGCCGAGCGGTTCCGCCAGGTGGAGATACGCTATGCGGCGCGCGGGCTGCCGGCGCGTTACCAACTGTGCCCGGTCGCGTTGCCCACGGGTTTGGACGAGGCGCTTGCTTCCAGGGGCTACGCATCGGTGGCAGAGACGGCAGTGATGACAGCGCCGATCGGGCGCGTGCGCAAGTCGCTGACGCCGGGCGATTCGTGGCGGGTGGAGTTGACGCCGTATGCAGATGATCGATGGATGGCGACCTATGCTGCGGTTGAGCAGATCCCAGCGCAGGAGGCCGCAGTGCGGCGCGCCATTATGAATAAGGCTCTTCCTCCTACGGCTTTTGCGGCGGTCTGGGTGGAGGATGATGCTGTGGCCGTCGGGTCGGCGGTCTGGACGGGGGAGTATGTGGGGCTGTTTAACATGGGGACGAGGCCCGGCTGGCGGCGGCGCGGGGCAGCCCAGGCGGCGATAGCCGCGCTCTTGAATTGGGGGGGTGAGCAGGGTTCCGAGATGACTTTCCTTCAAGTCATGGTGCGGAATGCGGCGGCGCGCGCCCTTTACGAACGTCTGGGATATTCAGAGCTGTACCGCTACCACTATCGCGAACTGGTAGCGGTGTAAACGGGCGCGGGTATGAAAGGCAGAGGCAAGCGTTTATCCCAATAGGCCGGTTTTGACAGAGACAGGCGCGTTTGTTAGACTCCAAAACTAAGGTGGTTTATCAACCGGTCACTTTACAGCAGGACGCTGACGAGATATCGCCGTGGGTAGAAGTGTCCCACGGCATTCTTTCTTTTATGCCGGTCTACTCTATAGCAGTTCATTGTGGCAGTGGATCGTGAATGATTTGTACCGCATGACATCAACCCTTTTGATGGAAGGGGCGCTGCGGCGCGTCCCGCCCGTCAAGTAGGCGCAGAGAGGAGCCATGCCATGGCCGGACGTCTAGATATCTACCGGCGTTTACTGGGCTATTTGCGCCCCTATCGGCGGCAGGTGACGGCAGCGTATGCGGCGATGCTGACCGCAACCGCTATCAATCTGATTGTGCCGCAGATCCTGAAGCGCGCGATTGACCAGGGGGTGACTGCGGGCCAGGCGCGCGCCTTGTTTGTGGCCGCCGGGTTGATCTTGGGCATTGCGGTCGTGCGCGGTTTTGTGGCCTTTGCCAACCGCTTTTTCGGCGAGTGGTTGACCCACCGCGTCGCCTTTGACCTGCGCAACCATTTCTACAGCAGCGTGCAGAGCCTGCCCTTTGCCTTTCATGACCGCGCGCAGACGGGCGACCTCATGAGCCGGGCGACCAGCGACATTACCGAGACCGAGCGTTTTGCAGGCGTAGGGCTGCTCGACCTGACGGCCACGATCATCCTGGTGGTGGGGGTGAGCGCAGCGATGATGCTGGAGGACTTCCGGCTGGCGCTGTTGGTGATGCTGCCGCTGGTCGCGCTGATCGTCACCGCCATTTACTTTGGCAATACGATCCGTCCCTTGTTCCGGCGCATCCAGGAGCAGATGGGGGCGCTCTCTTCGGTGATGCAGGAGAGCATGACCGGCATCGGCGTGGTGAAGGCGTTTGCGCGCGAGGAGCATGAACTAGAGAAGTTCGACCGCGAGAACCGGCTCTGGTTTGAGAAGCGCTACGAGTCGATCCGGCTGTGGGCCAACTACTGGCCGCTCTTTACCTTTATCTTGTCGATCAGCATCCTGCTGCTGCTTTGGTTTGGCGGACCGCCCGCGCTGCGCGGAGAGATCACGGTAGGCACCCTGTTTGCCATGATCTCATATGTGTTGATGCTCAACGCGCCGGTGTCGCATTTGGGGTTTTTGGTCAATATGGCGGCGACGGCGAGCGCCAGTGCGGCGCGTGTGTTTGAGATCATCGATACGCCTAATGAGGTCGTGGAAGCGCCCAACGCGCGTGCGCTGACCGATGTGCGTGGCGAAGTCCGCTTTGAGCGTGTGAGCTTTGCCTATACCCAGGGGCGGAGCACGCTGCGCGACATCAGCTTCTGCGCTTCGCCTGGACAGGTGGTGGCGTTGATTGGGCCGACCGGTTCCGGCAAGTCGACCATCACCAACCTGATCCCGCGCTTTTATGACCCGACCGGCGGGCGGGTGTTGATCGACGGGGTAGACCTGCGCGAGGTGCAGGTCCAAAGCCTGCGTGAGCAGATCGGGATTGTGCTGCAAGCGCCGTTTCTGTTCAACGCCACGATTGCTGAGAACATCGCCTATGGCCGGCCTGACGCGCCCATGGCCGAGGTGGAGGCAGCGGCGCAGGCGGCGGCAGCGGACAAATTCATCCGCAGTTTCCCCGAAGGCTATCAGACGATGGTGGGAGAACGCGGGGTGACCCTGAGCGGCGGGCAAAAGCAACGTATCGCCATCGCACGCGCCATCCTGCGCGACCCGCGCATTCTGATCTTGGACGACTCGACCAGCAGCGTGGACACCGAGACCGAGCACCTCATCCAAGAGGCGTTGGCGGTGATCATGCAGGGGCGCACGACCTTTATCATCGCGCAGCGGCTCCTGACGCTCAAGAGCGCCGATATGATCCTGGTCTTGGACGAAGGGCGGATCGTGCAGCGCGGGACGCATACGGAACTGCTGGCGCAGGATGGGCTGTACCGCGGGATCTATGACCTCCAGTTGAAAGACCAAGAAGAGTTTGTCGCCTCGGAGCACGCTGTGACCGAGAGTCCGGCCGGCTCTGAGAAGGTGCGCTAGAAAGGGCCAGGGCGATGAGCAATCAGACGAGCCAACCGGCCAAGGCCGCCCCACGCGAGCCGCTCGCGCCGATCCGCGTTGGCCCCTTTGGCAAACGCGCCAGCGCCGAGGAGGAAGAGCGGCGAGCGCGCGAGGAGAAGATCCGCGACCTGCTGCCGGATGAAGAAGAGGACCCGATCGGCAAGGCGTATGATGGGCGGCTGTTGGGCCGGTTGTTGACCTATCTGCGCCCCTACCATGGCCGCACGCTTGTGGCGCTGGTGCTGATGGCGATCTCGTCCTTGCTGAGTGTGGCCGGGCCGTGGATCATCGGCCGCGCCATTGACGGGGGGATCCGCGCCGGTTCGCTGGATCAGTTGCGCTACTGGACTGCGCTCTTTGTGGCGGCGGCGGTTTTTGAGTGGATCACCAACCGCGGGCGCATCGCGCTGATGGCCTATGTAGGCACCAAGATCGTAGCCGACCTGCGCAGCGAGTTGTTCCGGCATCTGCACAAGCTCTCGTTGAGCTTCCACAACAATTACAGCGTGGGGCGCTTGATGAGCCGCCTGATCAGCGACGTGGGCGTGCTGCAGGATTTTGTCACCTGGTCGATCACAGGGCTGGCGCGGTCGGGCTTTGTGCTGCTGGGCATCGCCGTCGTCATGCTGGCGATGAACTGGCGGCTGGCGCTGGTGACCTTTGCGGTCGTGCCGTTGATGATCCTGTTGACCAACTATTGGCGCAAGCATGTGCGCTCCGCCTATCGCGCCACGCGCACACGGCTCTCGCTGATCAACGGCTATCTGAACGAGTCGATCTCGGGGATCCGTGTGACGCAGAGTTTTACGCGTGAGGCGGTCAACTATCAACACTTCCGTGACCTGAATCGCTCCTATTTTGACGCCAACGTGCAGGCGACCACGCTCACCGCGATCTTTTTTCCAGGGGTAGACTTCATTGGGTCGCTGGCGACGGCGTTGGTGGTGGGGGTGGGGGGCTGGCTGGCGCTGGGCGATCTGCTCACCGCCGGGACACTGGTGGCGTTTGTGCTCTATGTGGATCGCTTTTTCGAGCCGATCCGCGAGCTGGCGCAGCGCTACAACACCTTCCAAGCGACCATGACGGGCTGTGAGCGCATCTTCTATCTGCTGGATCAGAGGCCGGAGATCGAAGACCGGCCCGGCGCGGGGACGCTGCCGCCGATCCGCGGTGCGGTGGAGTTTGACGGGGTCGATTTCTATTACAAGCCAGATGAGCCGGTGCTGCGCGGGGTGACGCTGGCGGCGCGCCCGGGGGAGCGGATCGCGCTGGTGGGCGAGACGGGCGCGGGCAAGAGCACGGTGATCCGGCTGGTGTCGCGTTTCTTCGACGTGACCGGCGGCGCGGTGCGCATCGACGGCCACGACGTGCGCGAGGTGACCCAGGCAAGTCTGCGCTCGCAGTTGGGGATCGTGCTGCAAGACCCATTTCTCTTTAAGGGGACGATTGCGGACAACATCCGCTATGGCAAGCTGGATGCAAGCGACGCTGAGGTGGAGGCCGCGGCCGCGGCTGTGGGCGCGCACGACTTCGTCGCCGGCCTGCCCGCCGGCTATCAGACCGACGTGGGCGAGAATGGGGTGAATCTGAGCGGCGGCCAGCGCCAGTTGATCTCATTTGCACGCGCGCTGCTGGCCAACCCGCGCATTTTGATCTTGGACGAGGCGACAAGCAGCGTCGATACCACCACCGAGAAGATCATCGAGCAGGGGGTAGCGCGGCTGATGCAGGGGCGCACCTCGTTTGTCATCGCGCACCGGCTGAGTACGATTGTCCAGGCCGACAAGATCGTGGTGATGGACCGCGGGCAGGTGGTGGAGGAAGGCAGGCATGAGGAACTGCTGGCCCAGCGCGGGCGCTATTACAACCTCTACACGATGCAGTGGGCGGCACAGATGGAGCCGGAACTGCGCGCCAATTGAGCTGGTGGTTTGAGTGGCATCCACCTGAGGAGGCGATTACGATGACGTTCCACGAATTTGAGACGGCTCTGCGCGGCGATGCGCCGCCTGTGGGGGTGAGCCGGACGCTGCGGGCGCTGTGGCACGATGCCAAGGGCAACTGGGCAGAGGCCCACCGCTTGGCGCAGGAGGAGGAGAATGCCACGGGCGCATGGGTCCATGCTTATCTGCATCGTGTGGAAGGCGACCCCGGCAACGCCGCCTACTGGTATCGTCGCGCCAACCAACCCGTGTGCAGCGCGCCCTTGGCCGACGAGTGGCGCGACCTGGTGACGGCGCTGTTGGCGCGTTAAACCGGGGCGCATCTGCGCCTGGGCTAACGTGATTTTCTGGGCGCTCTGCATCGTCTGATGAGGCGGTGCAGAGCGCCTTTGTGTCTCTCCCCTTTGTCGCGGCCTGAGCGTCTACCCCATCACCCCCTCTCCCTGTCGTCGCAGTGCGTAGCTCAAGCGCATCGTGGTCTGCCGGAATTAACCGCGTATGGAACCGATAGGGGCCGCGCGGTGTATTGATCGGTGAGCGAGCTCGGCTCATGCCAGTGCAGGAGGCCTTTGGGCAGGATGCTTTTGGACGAAGCCGCCTTGGTCGTGCGCGCACAGGCCGGCGATGAGGACGCCTGGCTGACGCTGATAGATATCCACGGGCAGCCGATCTTCCGGCTGGCCTATCTCCTGACCGGCGACGCCGACGACGCCGCCGATGTGGCGCAGGAGACCTTGCTGCGCGCGTTCCGTCACCTGCATCGCTTTGAGCGTGGGCAGCCGCTGCGCCCCTGGCTGCTGCGCATTGCGCGCAACCTCGCCTATAACCGGCGGCGCTCACTGCGGCGCTGGGTGGCGGCGCTGGGCCGCTGGCAGGCGCAGCGTGCGCTGCACACGGAGCGGGTGGACTTGACGGCGCACGACGCCGTGCGGCTGGCGCTTGAGGGTCTGGGGGCAAAGGACCGCGATGTGATCTATCTGCGCTATTTTGCGGAACTGAGCGTGGCCGAAACCGCCACGGTGTTGGGCGTAGCCGAAGGCACGGTGAAATCGCGTTTGGCGCGCGCCCTGGAGCGGATGCGCGCGGCTCTGTTACGGTATGATCCGGAGCTTGCGGAGGAGGCGCAGCGATGATGCCTGTCGAAAGGCCGGCGCGTGTCGAGCAGTTGATCCGAGACGCGGCACAGGCGGCTGTGTACCCAGCTACGCCGGACCTAAGGTCGGGCGTGCGCGCGCGTCTGGCGCAGGCGCGGAATGGGCGGCCGGCCACGGCGTGGCGCTGGGCCTATGCATTCGCTGCGCTGCTGGTTGTGGCCGTGATCTTGGGGGGTGTGCCCCAGGTACGCGCCGGGGTGGGCGAGTGGCTGCGTGTGGGCGCGGTGCGCATCTTGCTGCGCGCGCCGGGGCCGGCCACGGCGGTGCAGACGCCCATCACGCCGGCGCCGCTCCCTGACCTGGTGACATGGCAGCAGCTTGGCGGTGCGACGACATTGGCGGAAGCATCCGAGGCCGTGCCCTTTGACCTGCTGCTGCCCACCTATCCCGCCGATCTAGGAAAACCGGACCGGGTCTTTGTCCAGGAGTTGGGCGCGCCCAGCGTAATCCTGATCTGGCCGGCCGACGACGGCACAACCGTGGAATTGGCGCTTTTCGAAATGGGCGCGAACGCGATTGTCCACAAGGTGGAGCCGCGCACCTTGCAGGAGGTGACGGTACGCGGGCAGCGCGGGGTGTGGGCCACCGGACCGTACCTGGTGGTGATGGGCAGCGGCG
>JADLFO010000144.1 GCA_020845455.1 Caldilineaceae bacterium | reverse complement strand
CTGGCTCTCTTTCTGGAATTCCGCCGGGGGATTTGACAGCGGAGGGGATCGCTCGTAAAATGGCGATTTGGCGTTGGCCCGGCCTGATGCAACAGTCAACGTCCTATGGCGTCAGCCTGTTTGATGAAAGCCTATTGGGTGTAAGGGGGTGGCGGCGAACATGTCCCAAGCGGCGTCGGAGCCTGCGGTGGAACTGCGTGATTTGGCCAAGCACTATATCGAGCCGAACGGCGAGACATTGGTAGCTGTAAATCGGATCAATCTCACCATTTACAATGGTGAGTTTTTTTCGCTTTTGGGGCCGAGCGGCTGCGGCAAGACGACGACGCTGCGCATGATCGCCGGGTTGGAACTGCCGACCAGCGGCAGCATTGTGCTTTATGGCGAAGATGTGAGCGAGCGGCCCCCTTACCGGCGTCCGGTGAACACGGTCTTTCAGCGCTATGCGCTCTTTCCGCATATGACGGTGCGCGACAACGTGGCCTTTGGGCTGAAGATGCGCAAAGTCGCCAAGGGCGAGATCACTCAGCGTGTGGACGATGTGCTGCGGCTGGTGCGGCTGGAGCGGCAGGGTGAGCGCAGACCCGGACAGCTTTCGGGCGGGCAGCAGCAGCGCGTGGCGCTGGCGCGCGCCCTGGTCAACAACCCGGAAGTACTGCTCTTGGATGAGCCGCTGGGTGCGCTCGATCTGAAGCTGCGCCAGGCGATGCAGGAGGAGTTGAAACGCATCCAGCGCGAGGTGGGCATCACCTTTATCTATGTGACCCACGACCAAGAAGAGGCGCTGACCCTGTCGGACCGCATCGCCGTGATGAACGAGGGCAATGTCTTGCAGGTGGACAAGCCCTATGACCTGTATGAGGAGCCGACCACGCGCTTTGTGGCTGACTTTATCGGCGAGACGAATTTTCTCGACGGCGTAGTGACTGAGAACGACGACGAGATCAGCCATGTGCGGTTGGGCAGCGGGCAGACGGCGCATGTCACACACGAGGGCAAGGTGTTGCCGCCGCAGACCAAGGTGGCCCTGGCGATTCGCCCGGAGAAGATTTTCGTGGGGACGGGCGAGCCGCCCCAGGTGCGCAATGTGTTTGAGGGGACGGTGAAGAATATCGTCTATTTGGGCACCGACACCTATTATGATGTGGAGTTGCCGGGGGCGGTGATGGTGACGGCGCGGCAGCAAAATGAGGATTACACCGGCACGGCGGCCAGCGCCGCGGTGGGCGACGCCGTGTATGTGGCCTGGCGCGCCCATAACGCCAGCCTGCTGACCGAGTAGCGGCCCATGAGCGCACAGATCCGGCCCGTTCGTAAGGTTGATAAGGTGCAGTTGGCGGCGCTAGTCGGCCCGGCCGCGCTTTTTTTGCTCTTCTTTTTTGTTGTGCCGCTGCTGATTCTGGCGGTCTACAGCTTTTTGAAGCGCGGCGCCTATGGGCAGTTGATCTGGGAGTTTAACCTCCAGAACTATGTGCGGGTGATCGACCCGCTCTATCTGAGCATTTTGTGGCGCAGCTTTGTGATCGCGTCGGCGACCACGCTGCTCTGTCTGCTGCTGGCCTATCCCTTTGCCTACTATATCGCGCGGCTTTCCAGCCCGCGCCGGCGCAATCTGCTGCTGATCCTGGTGATGGTGCCTTTCTGGACCAACTTTTTAATCCGCACCTATGCGTGGCGCGTGATCTTGGGGACGGATGGCCCGATCAACGGGCTGCTAATGGGGCTGGGGGTCATTCAAGAGCCGCTGCCGCTGATCTTCAATGACGGCGCGGTGATGGTCGGGCTGGTCTATGGTTATCTGCCCTTTATGGTGCTGCCGCTCTATGCGGCGATTGACCGGATCGACTTTAGCCTGATGGAAGCGGCGCATGACCTGTATGCCAACGGGCGGCAGGCGTTTATGCAGGTGCTGCTGCCGCTGAGTATGCCGGGGGTGATCGCCGGGAGCATCTTGGTCTTTATCCCGGCGCTGGGCGCGTTTGTGACGCCGGACCTGTTGGGCGGGGCCAAGACGGTGATGATCGGCAATTTGATCCAAAGCCAGTTTCTGACGGCGCGCGACTGGCCGTTTGGGTCGGCGTTCAGCGTGCTGTTGATGCTGGCGGTGCTGGCCGCGACGCTGGTCTACTTCCGCAAGGGGGGGCGCACGCTATGACCTTTTCGCCTTCGACGGCGGCGTCGCCTACCGTGCGTGTGCGCCATCCTGCCTCCGTCGTGCAGGTGCGGCGGCGCAGCCTGACCGAGCGGCTGCTGGCAGGCAATGCCTGGCTGGTCTTTCTCTTTTTCTATGCGCCGATCGTGGTGCTGGTGATCTTCAGCTTTAACAGCGGGCGCTTTGTCAGCCGGTGGGAAGGCTTTAGTCTGGCCTGGTATGCCAAGCTCTTTCAGAACCAAGCGATTGCGCTGGCGCTGCGCAACAGCCTGATCGTGGCCTTTGCCAGCACCGTTGTCAGCACAATCCTGGCGACGCTGGTGGCGGTAGGGCTGGAGCGCTATCGCTTCCGCGGCAAGACGGCGCTGGACAGCGTACTCTACCTGCCGATCATCATCCCTGACATTGCCATGGCTGTGATGCTGCTGCTCTTTTTTATCCAGGCGGGGCAGATCCTGGGCAAGATCGGCATGGGCTTTTCGTTGGGGCTGGGGACGGTGATCCTGGCGCACATTGCGTTTAATATTTCGTTTGTGACGGTGACCGTGCGCGCCCGGCTGGCGGACTTTGACCGTTCGCTGGAGGAGGCGGCGCGCGATCTCTACGCCGACGAGTGGCAGACCTTTCGCTATGTGACGCTGCCGCTGATCATGCCGGGCATTTTGGCGGGGGCGTTGATGGCCTTTACCCTGAGCCTGGACGATTTTGTGATCACCTTTTTTACCAGCGGGCCGGGCAGCACGACGCTGCCGCTGCGCATCTATTCGATGGTCAAGACAGGGATCACGCCGGAGATCAACGCGCTGAGCACGCTGATGTTGGGCGCGTCAATGCTGTTGGTTTTTGCCTCGCTGGCGCTGCAGCGTAAATCGATGTAGGGAGCATTCACCGCCGGCGCCGCTTGTGGCGCGCCAAGGGCGCAAAGAAGAGACAGAGAAGAGATACAGCAGAGATAAGGAGACGGTGTGATGAAGCGATTGGTCGTGCTGCCGGCGGTGCTGATGTTGCTGCTGGCGGCGTGTAGCCAGGCCCCGGCCCCTGCGCCGGCGCAACCCCAGGCCGCGGGCGGCGACGCCGCGGCAGTGACCAGTGAGCGCTGCGGCGACCCCAGCAAGCTCAGCGATTCGGTCAACTTTTACAATTGGAGCGACTATATTGACCCCGAAATCCTCACGATGTTTGAGGAGGAGTGCGGGGTGAAGGTGGTCTACGATACCTTCTCCAGCAACGAGGACCTGCTGGCGAAGCTGCAGGCGGGCGCAACCGGCTATGATATCATCGTGCCCAGCGACTATATGGTGTCGATCATGGTGCAGTTGGGGCTGCTCAAAGAACTGGACCACGCCAATATCCCCAACCTGGCGAACCTGGCCGAGCGCTTCCGCAATGCGCCCTATGACCCCGGCAACAAATATTCGGCGGCCTATCAGTGGGGCGCAACGGGCATCGGCTATGACGCGGATGTGGTGACGACCCCGCCCGACAGCCTGGCCGTGCTCTTTGACCCGGAACAGGCGGCGCAGTATGCGGGCAAGATATCGCTGCTCAACGACGCGCGCGAGGCGATCGGCGCGGCGCTCAAATATCTGGGCTACAGCATCAACAGCACCGACCCGGCGCAGTTGGAAGAGGCCAAACAGGTGCTGCTGGCGATCAAGCCCTATGTGCTGACCTTTGACAGCGACACCTTTGGCGACCTGCTGGTCAGCGGCGAGACGGCGTTGGCGCTGGGCTGGAACGGCACGATCTATTTGGCGATGTCTGAAAATGAGGGGCGCAATCTGGGGTTTGCCGTGCCCAAGGAAGGGATGGCGGTCTTTACCGATAACCTGGCTGTGCCGGCCTCTGCGCCCAACCCGTATACGGCGGAGGTGTTGATCAACTATCTGCTCGACCCGGAGATCGGCGCGATGATCACCAACTACACCTTGTTCCCCAGCCCGAACGAAGCGGCCCTGCCCTTGATCGCAGAGGAGATCAAGAACGCGCCCAACCTCAATCCCTCCGAAGAGATGATGGCGAATGTCGAGTATATCCAGGATGTGGGCGAGGCCACGGCCTTATACGAGCGCATCTGGACGGAGATCAAGGCGCAGTAGGCGCGCTGCGCTGTCACACGCTGAGTAGCGCGATTTGCGCAGCGCAATCGATGCGCTCCGGTCGGGGGGTGGCGTAGCCATCCCCCGTTTTGTTTGGGCAGGGAACCAGGGCGGCGGAATTGACGAAGCGGGCGCAGCAGGCTATAACTGAAGATGAATCCTGCGCCGCCCTGCCCAGAGATCAACCGCAGAGCAGAGGGCGCAAAGCCCAGAAGAACAAGCCTAGGCGCAGTTTCTGACCGCACAAGCGTCAAGGTGCGCGCTGCAAGTGGCGCCGAAAACCGCACCTGCTGTGACAAGTTAGCCGCTTGAGTTTGAGCCGCAAGATGCCCACGAACCAGCGCCCGCAGGAGATGATGCTATGAGCCTGTGCCTTTGGCCGCGCGGCCTGGGGCCTGCGTTGTTGGTCGCGCTGGCGCTGGCCGGGTGTGGGCCGCTGGCCGCCGAGGACGCGGGCAGTGTCTCCATCGCCCCCGATGTCGCCGCCATAGCAACCCCCGCGGCGGAAAACCAGGTGGTGCTGGTGATCCCCGAAGAGCCGGCCACGCTCAATCAATATCTGGCCGCGGCGGCGATTGTGCGCCAGGTGGCCGACGCCACCAGCGCGCCGCTGGCGACCGTCGACGCCGAAGGACAGTATGTTCCTGTGCTGGCGGCGGAGCTGCCCACGTTGGAAAACGGCGGCGTGTCGGCGGATCTTTTGACGGTGACCTGGAAGCTGCGGCCTGGGCTGCGTTGGTCGGACGGCCAACCGCTGACTTCGGATGATGTGAAATTCACTTGGGAGGCGGTGTCGCACCCCGACAGCGGCGCGGTGCCCGCCGTCCTGTTTGACCTGATCGAGCGCGTGGAGACGCCGGACGCGCTGACCGCGGTGGTCCGCTACCGCAGGTTGAACCCCGGCTATCTGCAGCAGTTTACGTTGGGCATCTTGCCTCGCCATGCCACCGGCGCGCCGGAGCAGATGTTGAACTGGGCGTGGAATCTGCAGCCGGTCAGCGCGGGGCCGTTTGTGGTGCAAAGCCGGCTGCCGGGTGAGAGCATCGTCATGGCGCGCAACCCCTATTACTATCTGCCCGGCCGGCCCTATGTCGACCGTTTGGTCTTTCAGATCGTCCCCGACCCGGGAGCGCAGCTTGCCCTGATGGCCTCCGGCGCAGCGGAGGTGCAGCTTTTGCCCGGTGAGAGCAAGACGGTCTACGACGACTTGATGGGGGGCGTGGCGACGCTGCGCCAGACGCCGGGGCAGTGGAATATGGCGCTGCGCTTTAACCTGAGCCGGCCCGACGACGAGGACCCCGGCCCCTCTCCGCCGCATGCGATCTTGGGCGACCTGCGCGTGCGCCAGGCGCTGGCCCATGCGATCAACTACGGCGCGATCATCTTCCAGGTCAACCCCGGCACGACGCCGGTCACGACTCCGCTGGCCTATGGCTGGTATCAATGCGACCAGCCGCGCGCCTATCGCTACAGCCAGGCGCGCGCCAAGTATCTGCTGGAGCAGGCGGGCTGGGTGGAAGGCGAGGATGGGGTGCGCGTGGCAAGCGGCGCGCTCTATGCTGAAGACGGTACGCGCCTCAGCCTGCGTCTGCAGGGATACCGCGATTTCCAACCTTTAGTCGACTTGGAGAATGCGCTGGTGGAGCAGTTCGCCGCCGTGGGGGTGGAGGTGGTGGTGGAGAATGACCCGATGGGGGTGATCTTCGGCTCCTATGCCGACGGCGCGCGGCGCAAGCTGGGCAACTTTGACATGCTGCTCTATGACACCAGCCTGCCGATTGAGCCGCAGGCCGTGATCTCCACAACGTTTCATTCGATGTCGATCCCGTCGCCGGAGAATCTGGGCGGCGGCAACTACATGCGCTGGGTCAACCCGGCGGCGGATGCTGCCATCGAGCGGGCCGGCAGCACATTGGATCTGGCGGCGCGCAAGCAAGCCTATTGCGAGTTGTCCGGGCTGATCGCCGCCGACCTGCCGCAGATCCATCTCTATGTCTTTCCGGAGGGTTACGGCGTTTCGCGGCGGCTGCGCGGCTTTGTCGTCAACCGTTGGGGGAGCATGACCTGGGGCGCGCAGGAGTGGAAGCTCGACCCGCCGCCGGAACCGCGCTGATCGTCCCCTTCAAGAACGTATAGAATCCACTGTCAAAAAAACGCCCGGATGCAGCGATCGCATCCGGGCGGTAGAGAGTCTCAAACAGACGAGGCTTAGGCCGGCGTGTCTGGCGGCTTGGGGGTGTCGTCGATGCCGCTGCCGGGGTATTCGCCTGTGCTGCTGACCGGCGGCTCTTCCACGGGCGGGATGGGGCCGACGCCCGGCGTCACACCAGGGGCCATCTCACTGGGCGGCGTGATAGGGTATTCCACGCTGCCGCCGAAGCCGCCGCTCACGGGGTGGGCATAGGCAAGCTGGCCGTAGAGATGGTATTGGAACAGATAGGTGACCAGGGTCGCCAGCGGGATGGTGACGACCAGCCCGACGATACAGAGCAGCGCGCCGACGATTGCGCCCAGCAGACCAAAGGCGATGCTGGCGACCAGATAGATGATGGCGACCATCAGCACGTCGCTCAGGTGAGCTTGGGTCCAGGCCCAGATGTTACGGAATTTGAGGCCGCTGTTGATCTGCTCATCGCGGGCAAAGGCAATCGAGTAGCCGGGCATGACCAGCGCCAGGAACAGCCCATAGAGCATCGAGAGACAGGCGCCGCAGATAGTCAGGATGGAGCCGACGAATTGGCCGGGGTCTGAACTGCGGCTATTGTCGCTGATCGCCGCGCCGATGCCCGTGGGGATGGTGAAGATGACGATGGGCAGCGACCAGACCAGGCTGATCACAAAGAGCTTGAAGCCGCGGGTCAGGTCTTCGCCCCACTGGTCCCATTCGGGCAGCGGGTAGGTCTGGCCGTCGCGCACATTTTGTAACAGGCGCACACAGTAGCCTATAGCGATCAAGAAGCCGACGACGCCGATGAGCACAACGCTGAGTAAGGCGCTCACCAGGATGACGCCAACGCCGGTGGCGATCTTCTGCTGCCAGCGGGGGTCTTCGGTGATAAAGGTAAGTGCTCTGCCGTAATCCATACAATTTCCTCCTCGGTGGACACCGGCGCAAGGTCGGTGCGGTGATATCCAATGCAAAAGGATTCAGAGCGATTGTAGCACAGGCGCTGGGCCGCGGCAATCTATTTGGGGATGGCCGGGGCGCGCCAGGCTCCGCTGATCGATCACTACGCAGCGGGCGTGTTTCGGTTTCAGCGTGCCGAGAGACGCACAGTGGATGTTGCGGCTATTCGGCCGGGCGCAGCGCCAGATCGCCGGCGTGGACGGTGTGGCGGCGGCCTTGGTCATCTTGGAGGAGCAGCGCGCCGTCCACGTCCACGTCGACAGCTTGGCCGGTGAGGACAGGGGTTGGGTCGTCGGGCCGCGCATAGAGCGCCACACGCCGGCCCAGGGTGCTGAGACGGTCGCGCCAGTCCGTCCGAAGCTGATGCGGCGGGCGCTCCAGCGCGGCGGCGAAGGCCTGGCAGAGCGCGATCAGCAGGGCGGTGCGGTCGATGGGTGCGCCTTGGGCGATGCGCAGGCTGGTGGGGGGCAGCGCGGGCGGGGCGACGGCGGGCAGTTGATCGGCGCGCTGGTTGGCGTTGAGGCCGATGCCGGCGACGGCGTAGTCTAGGCCGCCTTGGGCCGAGAGCGCCGTCTGGATCAGGATACCGCCGAGTTTGCCGGCCTGTTCGAGGGTGGGGCCAAGCAGCAGATCATTGGGCCATTTGAAGGTCAACTGGGCGGCCAGATGCGGCGCGCAGGCGACCACAGCATCACGCGCTGCGATCGCGGCGGCGATCGACAGATGGGTGAGCGGGAGATGCAGGCGGGGCGGTTTGAGGGCGATGCTGACCAGGAGAGCGACGCGGGGGGGGGCATGCCAGGGGCGCGCGCCGCGGCCGCGGCCTGCGGTCTGTTCTTCGGCGACGACGAGCAGCCCGGAACGGCTCGCCGGGTCGCGAATCTGTGCGGCGGCGACGGGCATGGTGCTGGGCAGGCCGGCAGCGTAGACGATGGTGTGGCCGACGGGTGAGGCGGCCAGGGCGTGCCGCAGACGGGGCAGGTCCAGCGGGTCGGGTAGGTCGTGCATGGCAGGCAGGGGGCTGGACATCATGCTAGATGGGTGCTAGATGTGTAGATGTGAACGGTGCGCCGGCCCGGCGCAGCGCGGTGGAGAGGACCGTTCGATAGGGCCGCGCCCCTTGTGGGGGCCAGTTCAATCGTGTAGAATGCTCGCATCCGGCGGGCAACCGCCTATGGTGTCCGGCGGGCAACCGCCGGGGCTGAATACAGGCAGCTTTGGCTGGGATTGCGATAGCGGGGTGAGATGCGGGGTGAGATGACATATAGCCTTGACCCAAGATCTGGTGTCTCCTGAAGTGGATGCGCCTGAGCGTGGCAAGTGGCCGGACGATCTGCCTGCGGACATGGAGGAGGTTGGCGGGGCGGATTTTGGCCCTTCCTTGCCGATCATTTTGTTCAGTGCGGCCTGCGGGGTAGCGGGCGGGGTCATCGGTCTGTATATCGGGACGGCGCTGCTCGACCTCGGCATCGAGTTGAGCGCAGGGCTGGCGACGCTCGCTATGCTCTTTGGGTTGGGGATCAGCGGGGCGGTGTTGTCGGCGTTGAGCGGGTCGCGCGCTGCGCCGGTCAATATTCTGTTTAGCTGCGGGCTGATCTTGCTGGCCCTGATGCTGTTGGCGTTGTGCGCGCTGGCCGGCGCGTTGGCCGGTACGCTGCTGCTGCGCTGACAGATTGCGAAAGCACGGGTTGATAAAAGCACAGGTTGATCGATGACAGAGAATCGCCATGTCACCCTCCGGTGTTGAGGTCGAACCCGGACGCCGCGCCCGGCTGACGGTGCGTGCTGCCCCGGACGCACGCAACAGCCTGGTGTTGTGGCATCGCACGGTGGCGCCGTGGCGTGTGCTGCGCAACGGGTTGATCATCCAACTCTGCCATTATATCCCAAGTCTGGCGATCAAGCGGGCGCTTTACCGGTTGATGGGGATGGCGGTGGGCGCGCATGTGAGCTTTGCCTGGCGCACGACGCCCGATTTGTTTTTCCCGGAATTGATCCGTGTGGGCGATAACAGCATCATCGGCTATAATACGACCATTCTGGCCCATGAGTATCTGCTGCATGAGTGGCGGACCGGGCCGGTTGAGATCGGCTCGAATGTGACGGTTGGCGCGAACTGCACCATTTTGCCGGGCGTGGTCATTGGCGACGGCGCGGTGGTCAGCGCCATGAGCCTGGTGAACAAGGATGTCCCCCCAGGCGCCAAGGTCGGCGGCGTTCCCATCCGCCCTTTGGCTTGACGGTTCGGTTGATAGACAGACAGGCCAAACCAGCGGCGTGAATTGCAGAGCAGGGAGAGGGTAGGCTATGACTTGGATGGCCGAGCGGGTGCGATATTTCCAGCGGCTGGTGGCTATTCCGCACATCCTGGCGCTGGTACTGGTGATCGACGTGGCGGCCTATTTTGCCGGGCTGCTTTATTGGTATGGCCCGGTGATGGCCGACCCGGCGACGCCCACCTCGGCGTGGCCCTTTATCCCCGATTGCCCGCTGTTTGGGCTGTTGGGCGGGCTGGGGCTGTTGATCGTGACGGCGCGGCGCAGTTGGAGTGAGGCGGCGCGCGAGCAGGCGCAGCACTTGTTGCGCCTGGCGACCGTCTTCTCGGTCGGGGTCTGGTTCTCGACCTACTGGCCGGGTGCGCCGGCAGGCTGGGTGGCGCTGCGTGCGATGTGGGCGGTGTGGGCCGGGGCGTTGCTGGTGGCGGCGGTGTGGTTTCGCCAGGCTTCGCCTTGGTTGTTGGGGCTGTTCGCCTTTGGCCAGATCAAGTATGGCATCTGGACGATCACGGCCTGGCTGCTCTATTGGCGCAGCACGGCTGCGCTGTTTGGCTCGCCCCATTTTAGCCCGGACAGTGTGGTGATGACCGCAACCCACATCGGACTGGTGGCTCAAGGGGTCTTCTTGCTGTTCTACTTCCGGCCCACGCTGGGGGCGGCCTTGGCGGGGCTGATCTGGTTCGGGGTGAGCGATTTTGTCGACTATGGGCTGGGCTTTTATCCGGCGATCCCTCGTCAGTTTATTCCGTTGGATGTGATGCAGTGGAGCACGATCGCGGTCACGGGCTTGTTGGTCGCGCTCTATGCGCTGCTATCGCAGCGCCACGGCGATCTGGCGGGGCGCGACGTGGGGCCGGAGCAGGCTTCGCAATACACTTGATCCGGTCTGGCCCGCGCCGGGCGCTGCGCTGGGATGCAGCGCCCGGCGCGGGCTGTCCGGCCGCCTGTTAGCACAGATGGCAGTCACCTATCAGCAAGAACTCTATGACGAAGAAAGCGAAGCCGTTTTGAGCGACATGACAGTGCGTAACGGCACAGGCGATTTGAAAACGCAGGAGTTGCGCGCCAAAAAGGCTGAGGCCAAGTTGGGCGGCGGCGAGGAGCGCGTGGCCAAGCAACATGCCCGCGGCCGCATGACCGCGCATGAACGGTTGGAGTTGCTCTTGGATAAGGGCAGCTTCCATCAACTCGACGTCTTTGTGACTCACAACGCCGTCGAGTTTGGCTTGGCGAATCAGAAATTCCTGGGGGATGGCGTGGTGACCGGCTACGGGACGATCAACGGGCGGCTGGTCTATGTCTATTCGCAGGATTTTACCGTCTTTGGCGGCAGCGTGAGCCACAGCCACGCCATGAAGATCTGCAAGGTGATGGACATGGCGATGCGCAACGGCGCGCCGATCATCGGCCTCAACGATTCGGGCGGCGCGCGTATCCAGGAGGGGGTGGTGAGCCTGGCCGGGTACGCCGAGATCTTCTACCGCAACGTGCTGGCGTCGGGTGTTGTGCCGCAGATCAGCCTGATCATGGGGCCGTGCGCCGGGGGTGCGGTCTACAGCCCGGCGATCACCGATTTTGTGGTGATGGTCAAGGACACAAGCCATATGTTTGTCACCGGGCCGGATGTGATCAAGGCCGTGACGCATGAGGATGTGACCTTTGAAGAATTGGGCGGCGCGGCGGTGCATGCCGGCAAGTCGGGCGTGGCCCACTTTGCCGCCGAAAACGAAGAGGACGCGCTCTTCTTGGTGCAGCATTTGGTGGGCTATTTGCCCAACAACAATATGGAAGACCCCGCGGTCATTGCCGGCCAGGATGACCCGCTGCGCCAAGACCCGGAGCTGGATACGCTGGTCCCCGACAACCCCAATAAGCCCTACGACATGCGCACGGTGATCAAGCGCATTGTGGACGACGGGCAGTTTCTGGAGGTGCATGAACACTGGGCGACCAATGTGCTGGTGGGGCTTGCGCGCCTGGGGGGGCGCGCGGTGGGCGTGGTGGCGAATCAACCGGCTGTGCTGGCAGGCGTGTTGGACAGTGACGCCAGCCAAAAGGCGGCGCGGTTTATCCGCTTCTGCGATGCCTTTAATGTGCCGCTGATCGTGCTGGAGGATGTGCCGGGGTTTATGCCGGGCGTCAACCAGGAGCACGGCGGGATCATCCGCCACGGGGCCAAACTGCTCTTTGCCTTTGCCGAGGCGACCGTGCCCAAGCTGACGGTGATCGTGCGCAAGAGCTATGGCGGGGCCTATTGTGTGATGAACCCGCGCCATGTGGGGGCCGACTTGGTGCTGGCCTGGCCCACGGCGGAGCTGGCCGTGATGGGGCCGGAAGGGGCGGTGAATGTGATCTTCCGGCGTGAACTGGCGCAGGCCGACGACCCGGTACAGCGCAAGGCGGAGTTGGTTGAGGACTACCGCCGGCGCTTCGCCAACCCGTATATTGCGGCGTCGTTTGGCTACATTGATAACGTGATCGAACCGCATGAGACGCGGCCGCGCTTGATCAATGCGCTGGAGATGTTGCAGAACAAGCAGGCCGCGCTGCCGCCCAAGAAGCACGGCAATATCCCGCTGTAGTCAGGTTCGCGCAATACAGCCATGACACATTGGATGGAGATGAGAGAATCGGTGCGATCTTTGTCATTCCGAGTCTCGGTTCCCCCTGCGCCTCTGCGTACGCAAGGGCGCAGAGGCCGAGGCGAGGAATCTCTCTGGGGGGTGTGCCGTCAGAGAGGTTCCGAGCCATAGGCTCGGAATGACAATTCAAAGTTCGTCATGTAAAGAATTGAGGCGTCCTATGGCGCTCACCGAGATCGAGTTTGACCTCTCTGTCGAACAGTTTGAGATGATGGGCTATCCCCATCTGCAGCAGGGTCAGTCGCTGGATGTGCAGCTGGAGACTGCGTTGCTGATGCCGCAGCCGGGCGGCGACGGCTGGTATGCGGTGCAGAAGGAACCTTTGGCGAGCCGGCTGGTGCAGGTGGGGCGTGGGATGTATGCCTTTGCGGGGCAGATCGCCCAGGCCGAACTCAGCGACGAGGACGGCGTGCAGTCGGCGGCGCTGATCGTCGACTGCGGCGGGGTGGCGCTGCGCGTGATCTGTGGCCCGCAGGATGACGGGACGCTGCCCTATGGGACCTGGGAGACGCGCTATGTGGCGGGGTATGGCCGCGTGGTGGGGCTGGTCGAAGAGGACTTTGTCCATGGTGTCGGCCGGCGGCAGGGGGTGATCATCTGGCAGGTGCGCCGCTTGACGCTCGCGCCGGGCGACCCGAACTTCGGTCAGTGGCATGAGGCCGCCGAACTGCTGCCGTCGCCCTTTAGGTATGATCGGGTGGTGATCACGGCCCGCGTCCATCGTTCAACGATCTGATCGTAGCTGATATCGTATCTGATCCGGCGCTGCGGCGGACCGCGGCGTTGTGGAGGCCTAGCAGGAAGCGCATGTTCAAAAAGGTATTGGTGGCCAATCGTGGCGAGATCGCGGTGCGAGTCTTGCGCGCGTGTGAAGAACGTGGCATTGCCGCGGTGGCGGTCTTTTCCGAAGTAGACCGCTCGGCGCTGCATGTGCGCTATGCCGACGAAGCCTATTGCATTGGCCCTGCGCCGAGCCGTGAGAGCTATCTGTGTGGGGACAAGATCATCGACGTGGCGCGCAAGGCCGGGGTCGACGCTATCCATCCCGGCTATGGCTTTCTGGCCGAGAATGCGGGGTTCGCCGCGGCCTGCGCCGATGCGGGCATCACCTTTATCGGCCCCAGCCCCGAGGCCATCGAGAAGATGGGCGATAAGATATCGGCGCGCGAGACGGTGGCGCGGCGCGGCGTGCCGTTGGTACCGGGGACGGGGCCGGGCCTGCATGATGAGGAATTAGCCGCTGCCGCCGAGCAGATCGGCTTCCCGGTGATGATCAAGGCCAGCGCCGGCGGCGGCGGCAAGGGGATGCGCGTGGCGGATTCGCGTGAGAAGTTCGCCGGGTTGTTGGCCTCGGCGCGGCGCGAGGCGGCTTCGGCTTTTGGCAATGACGAAGTCTATGTAGAAAAGCTGATCCCCAACGCGCGCCATATCGAGATTCAGGTTTTGGCCGACCATCACGGCAATATCATCCACCTGGGCGAGCGCGAATGCAGCATCCAACGCCGGCATCAGAAGCTGATTGAGGAATCGCCCAGCGTGGCGGTTGAGGAAACCCTGCGCCAGGAGATGGGCCGGGTGGCGATTGCGGCGGCGACCTCGGTGAACTATGTGAACGCGGGGACGGTGGAGTTTCTCTTTGACAGCCGTGACAACCGCTATTATTTTTTGGAGATGAACACGCGACTGCAGGTGGAGCACCCGGTCACCGAGTTGGTGACTGGGGTGGACCTGGTGAAGGAGCAGATCGCTATTGCGGCAGGGCGGCGCATGCGTTATGAGCAGGCCGACATCAAGACGAATGGGTGGGCGATTGAATGCCGCATCACTGCCGAGGACCCGTTCAACAGCTTTATGCCCAGCGCCGGCACGGTGGTCTATTTGCAAGAGCCGACCGGGCCGGGGGTGCGCGTGGAAAGCTCGCTTTACCGTGGGATGGAGTTGAACCTCTATTACGACCCGATGGTGGCGAAGTTGGTGGCATGGGGTGAGACGCGCGCCGAGGCGATCTTGCGCATGCGCCGGGCGCTGCATGAATATCGCATTGGCGGGATCAAGACTTCGATCCCTTTCCACCAAGAGATCATGGACAGCACTGAATTTATCTGGGGCACGTTTGACACCGGCTTTTTGGATCGGCGGCGCATGAGCCGGTCTCCCAAGTCCGGCAGCGATGCCGAGCAGATGGTGGCGGTGGCGACGGCGCTCCTAGCGCATGAGGAGGGACGCCAGGCGGTGCATATCGGCGGCAACCATGAGCCGGTGCGTGCGTCCAGCCCCTGGAAGCAGGCGGGCCGGCTGCGGGCAGTGAGAGGGCGGCTGTGAAATACTTCGCGCGCGTGGGCCAAAATGAATATGAAGTCGAGATCGTGGGCGAGCAGGTGTTGGTCAACGGCGAAGTGGTGGATGTCGACCTGCGTCAGAGCGGCGCGCCTGAACTGTACAGCCTGCTTTTCAATGGGCGCAGCTATGAGATGCTGATCGAGGCCGAACGCTTTACCTATGGCGTGACGCTGCGCGGCGAACGTTTTGAGGTGCAGGTCGAAGACGAGCGCACGCGGCGGCTGAACGAGGGGCGCAAAATGCCTGCGCTGCCTGATGGGGAGCTGGCGGTGACTGCGCCGATCCCAGGGCTGGTGGTCAAGGTGCTGGTTGCGGAGGGCGATCTGATCCAGGAGGACGAGCCGCTGGTGATTCTGGAAGCGATGAAGATGGAAAACGAGATCCGCGCTCGGCGCGGCGGGGTGGTCAAGAAAGTGGAGGTTGCCGCCGGCCAGCGCATCGAGCAGAACGGGATTCTTCTGGTGCTGGAATAGCGCCGGCTGGGCTAGGGGATAGAAGTTCATTGTATTTTGGCGCTTGTCGATTTTGACAGCACGGCTATCCGCTGGTAATATGAAGAGTGTTGGTCGCTGTTTTAACATTGTAATGCTTGGCCCTTCGGTCGTGTCATTGAGCTTGAGGCCAAGCCGCCATCTGGGGACTGTGTACTCTATGGGCGTAGACGACCGCTGGCGTTGCTGGCGGCTTTCTTATGCCCTTTCGCCGGGGGCTATCCGCAGGACGGAAGCTTCGGGTGGGTCAACGTAGAGACACAGAAATCAAATGCAAAACAGCAATATAGAATTTGACACGGCTGACCAAGTGTAGTAGACTAGGTTCTTGTGCCTGGGCGAGATGCCCGGCGCGATGAACGATTAACAGCGCAATCAGTGTCTTGGCGGGGATTTGGCCGGCGCAGCAGAGGCGATGTGTTTGGAGTAACAAGCGCATTGTCTGCGGCGAGGGTCAGGATTGACAAAGCCACAGGGATGTGATAGACTGTTAATTCCTGAATGGGCACCTTAACAACTGAAGAGTGGTAAGACGAGTGCGAGGTTTCAGACTCTGACCGGCGCTGAGGCGCTGGGGGCAGTGACGCACCGCCTAGGTACGCCTAGGGAGCGGTGAGGCACTGTAGGGGGAAGTACGGTTACAGTGCTGTTGCAGTACTGTAAAGGTATAGATATACGGAGAGTTTGATCCTGGCTCAGGATGAACGCTGGCGGCGTGCCTAACACATGCAAGTCGAACGTGAGGGTATACTTGTATACCTGAAAGTGGCGAACGGGTGAGTAG
>JADLFO010000143.1 GCA_020845455.1 Caldilineaceae bacterium | reverse complement strand
TGGCGGTCGGCATAGGAGGTCTCCGGCTCTTCGCCCTCAAAGAAGAGCACCTGGGCGATACCCTCGTTGGCATAAATTTTGGCGGGCAGCGGCGTGGTGTTGGAGATCTCCAGCGTGACATGCCCTTCCCAAGCCGGTTCAAAGGGCGTTACGTTGACAATAATCCCGCAACGCGCATACGTCGATTTTCCTACACAAAGCGTGATCACGTTGCGTGGGATGCGGAAATATTCGACCGTGCGCGCCAGGGCAAAGCTATTGGGCGGAATGATGCAGACGTCGCCGCGATAGGGGGCCATGGCATTTTCGTCAATCGCCTTGGGGTCCACCACCGACAGCCGGCCCGTGGCCGACGTGAAAATGCGAAACTCGTCGGCGACGCGAATATCATAGCCAAAGCTGCTCAACCCAAACGAGATCGTCCCCTGGCTGACCTGCCGCTCGACAAACGGCTCGATCATGCCGTGCTCCTGCGCCATGCGGCGGATCCAGCGGTCGGGTTTGATGGACATGGCCGGTTCTCCTTGGTGGCCGCGGCTGCGGGGTGACGGGTCAGACGGTCGTTCGACGCTGCTTGTGCGCTGCACAGCAGCACAAGGGACTCTATTTTCGCCCATCCAAGCCGGGCCGCCAAACAGGCTAGGCGGCGCGCAGCGCCAAACGCCGCCAGACCAGCCCGCGCCGGGGCGCAAGCAAAAAGACCAGACCAAAGATCGCCGTCGCCACCAGCACCATCGCCGGCCCCGACGCAATGTTGGCGTAGTAGCTCAGATACAGCCCTGTGACATTCGCCAGCGCGCCGATGGCCGCCGCAGTCAGCATCATGGCCGGCAGCCGCCGCGTCAGCAGTTGCGCCGCGGCCGCGGGCGTCACCAGCATGGCGAGCATCAACGCCACGCCCACCGTCTGGAGCGAGACCACAATCGTAACCGCGATCAACACCAGCAGCAGATAGCGCAGCGCCCGCACCGGCAGCCGCAGCACCACGGCCAGCGTCGGGTCAAAGGCCATGACCAGAAATTCCTTGTAGAAGAAAAAGACGATCCCCAACACCAGCGCGCCCAGCCCAAAGGTGAGCCAGAGGTCGCCCGCCGACACGCCCAAGACATTGCCAAACAGGATATGCGCCAGGTCCACGGCATAGGTGCGCAGCGTAGAGAGCAGGGCCACGCCCAAGGCAAAGCTGCCCGCAAAGATGATGCCGATGGCAGTGTCCTCACGGATCTCGCCGCGCTGGCTGAGCGCGCCGATGCCCAGCGCGGCCAGGATGCCAAAGCCTAGCGCGCCCACCGCCATCGGCCAGCCGAAGAGATAGGCCAGCACCACGCCGGGCAGAATGGTGTGGGCCAGGGCATCGCCAAAAAAGGCCATGCCCTGCAGAATCATATAGCTACCCAACACCGAACAGAGCACGCCCACCATCAGCGAGGCCAGCAGCCCGCGCGCCATAAAACCATAGCTAAGCGGCTCGACCAGCCAGGTCAGCAGATCCCAGTTTGGCAAATCCATGTGTCTGATACCCTGATACGCTTGTCAGTAGGCCTGCGCCTAGCGCGCCCTGAGTTCGGAATCTATCCCATCCTCGACGCCGACGATCTGCGCCACGGGCGGCTCGCCCCCGCCACAGCAGGAATCGGTCACCAAGACATCGCCCGCGCCCGTATGCACCACATGCAACTGTCCGCCGTAGGCGCGGCCGAGGTTGTCGGGGGTGAGCACCGCCGCCGGCGGGCCATAGGCGATCACGCGGCGGTTGAGCAAGATCATCTTGCCAAAGAGGTCGGCGGCCTGGTTGAGATCGTGGGTGGCGATGAGCACGGTCATGCCCCGGCCGCGCATGCGCGCCAGGAGGCGCAGGATCGCGTCTTGGCTGGGCATATCCAGCCCGGCCAGCGGTTCGTCGAGCAAAAGCAACTCGGCCTCTTGCGCCAGGGCGCGCGCCAAAAAGACCCGCTGCTGCTGCCCGCCGGAAAGCTCGCCGATCTGCCGCCGAGCCAGGGCGGACATCTCCACCTGGGAGAGCGCGGCCTCGACCTGCTGCCAATCGGCGCGGCCGGGGCGGCGCAGCAGCCCGATCTTGCCCACGCGCCCCATCATCACTACGTCGGCCACGCTGACGGGAAAACGCCAGTCGATGCGGTTGCGCTGCGGCACATAGCCCACACAGATATGGCCGCGCGGGCCGCTGCCATAGACGCGCACGCTGCCTTGCTGCGGTTTGAGAATGCCCGCTACTACGTTGAACAAGGTGCTTTTGCCCGCACCGTTGGGGCCGACGACTGCCACCTGATCGCCGCGCGCCACCCGAAACGAGACCTCTTCCAGCGCGGGCGTGCCGTCATAGCGCACGCTCACTCCCGCCAATTCGAGGGCAGGCTCGCGCTGGTCATGTACGGCGGGGTGCGTGAAGAGGGTGGGCACAGCCACTGTCCTTATCTGCACAGTTCTTCTGCACAATCCTTTTACGCAGTCTTTATCTACACTAGCCTGATCGACACTGGCCCTCTTTGCGCCGGGCGAGTCGCGGCGCGCGCCATTGTAGCACAGGCGGGGCCGCGTCGCCAACGAATGAGACGAAATCTCAATTAACGGCGCAAATCGGCATAGGACATCTGCCTGGACGACAAACGACGTTTGTCAGTTTTCGGTTCGCCGCGCACCATGTATACTCAGCGAGGACGGCCAAGCCATCTACCCCATGCCGGGCGCATGGCTGTCTGCGACTGCGCCGCCCGCCGTTGCTGCGTCCGTTACCGTCTATGTTCCAATACCCTTTCTTGACCATTCTCATCGCGACGAGGAACAACATGAACAAGCTTTGGATTGGCTGCGGCCAAATCACCTGGAAAAACGTCGACGAAGCACAGGTACTGGCCGAGATCGCCCAGGCAGGCTATGCCGGCGCTCCGGCAGCCCCCCGTGACGGGAGCACGCCCCAAGAGACCGTAGACCTCTATGCCGCCTATGGGTTAAAGCCGGCCCCCGGCTATCTCAGCGGTCGCTTTTGGGATGCTGCCGACGAGTCCGATCTGCTGCAGCGCGCCCGGCGCTACGCCGCCTTTACCCAGGCCGTGGGCTGTACTGAACTCTATGTGGCGGCGGGCGGATTTGACCACTACACCACGGCGCGCGGCTTCACACGCAACCAAGTCGCCGGCCATGTCCACCCTGACGATGCTATGAGCGAGGTCGAATATCGCCAGTTTGCCGACACCCTCAACCGCGTGGCCGAGATCACCCTGGCGCACGGCGTGCGCAGTTGTTTCCACAACCATGTCGGCAGCGTAATCGAGACGCGCGCCGAGATCGACCGGCTGTGGGCGCTGATCGACCCCACGCTGGTCTTTATGGGGCCGGACACCGGCCATCTGGCCTGGGGCGGGGTGGATGTCGTGCCCTTCTGCCGCGACTATGCCGCGGCGATCAAGACCATGCACATCAAGGACATCGACCCCCAGGTCTTGGCCGAGGGGCGCGAGAAAAACTGGGACTATCGCACCTTCTCCGCGCATGGCATTTTTACCGAGTTGGGCCAAGGGTTTGTGGACTTTCCCGGCGTTTTCCAGGTGTTGGACGCAGCGCAGTTCGGCGGCTGGCTAATCGTCGAGACCGATGTCACGCAGCAGCCGACGCCGCTGCAAAGCGCACAGATCAGCCGTGCCTATCTGGCCTCGCTGGGTTTCTAGAAGGAGCCGGCCATGTATCGGGTTGGAATTATCGGCTGTGGCCGCCCGCGCGCGACCGAAGGCGCGACCGGGTTTGGCATGTCACACGCCCACGCGCGCGGCTACAACGCCTCGCCGGACGCCACGCTTGTCGCGCTGGCGGATATCAACCGTGACAGCGCCTTGGCCTTCCAGTCAGTCCACGGTGGCGAACGCATCTACGCCGACTACCGCCGGATGTTGAGCGAAGAGCAGCTTGATATCGTCAGCGTCAGCACCTGGCCGCTGCTCCACGCCGAGATGGTGCTCGCCGCGGCAGACGCCGGGGTCAAGGCGATCCACTGCGAAAAGCCAATGGCCCCCACCTATGGCGAAGCCGTCGCCATGGTGGAACGCTGCGAGGCCAACGGCGTGCAACTGACCTTTAACCATCAGCGCCGCTTTGGCGCGCCCTTTCGCAAGGCCAAGCAATTGCTCAAAGGCGGGGCCATCGGCGCGCTGCGCCGTCTGGAGGGAAACTGCGACAACCTCTTCGACTGGGGCACGCACTGGTTTGACATGTTCTTCTTTTACAACGACGAGACGCCGGTCGAGTGGGTGATCGGCCAGGTAGACGGCCGCGGCAGCCGCCCGATCTTCGGCGCGCTGGTCGAAGGCCAGGGGTTGAGCTACTTCCAGTTTCAAAACGATGTGCAGGGGCTGTTGACCACCGGCTTTGGCGCGCGCGGGTCGATCAACCGGCTGGTAGGCGAAAACGGCGTGATCGAGGTGGGACACAGCCCAGAGCAGCCCGTGCGTCTCTTCAACGCCGAGAGCGGCGGCTGGCAGACGGTCGCCGTCGAAGAAGGCTTGCACGGCATGGAATATGTCGAGCGCGGGGTGCTGGACCTGATCGACGCACTCAAAACCGGGCGCGAGCCGGAGCTGGCAGGCCGCCGCGCCCTGCGCGCCACCGAGCTGATCTTCGCCACCTATGAATCCGGCCGGCGGCGTGGGCGCGTTGATCTGCCGCTGACGATCACCGATTCGCCGCTCCTCAGCATGGTCGAATCGGGCGCACTGGCGACCTAGCGCCCCCAATGCAGAGAACCCGCCGGGCGGCGGGTTCTCTGCAGACAAGACAGACAGTTTGGTATGGAGGGAGGTAAATAGCAGATTAGGTATGCGGCGGAACGGCTGCTATGTATTCGTCGGGTTCCGCCACATCTGCGAACATAGTAGCACGAGGTGGCGTCAGTTGTGCCTGTCAATATGCTGACAAACGTGCCAGGATATGTCAGCGGATATCCCTGCCCGCGGCTGACTACTTTGAGCGCTCCAACAGGACGGCAGCGTCGGGGAGCTGCTGCCCTTGGCGCAGCGCCGCCGGCCGCGCCTGCGTTGTCGGGTCATAGAGGCCCACGCGCACGGCCGTCACCGGTGCGGGCGCAGCAGCCAAGCGATAGACATCGCGCACGCCGTCGCCTTTTTGCCAGATCGAGGTGGGACTTTGCCCCTGGTTGGGCGGGCTGTCGCCCTGGCCGACCAAATTGCCCTGGGCATCCAACCAGTGAACAAACACTGTATAGTCCTGAGTTCCATCCGCCGTGGCCTCCCAATAGAGCGTCAGGGTCGGCGTCGCCTGCGGGCCGTGCCATTCGGCGTGGCGAAGCATGATTGCGCCGCCGAACTCCACCGGAGAAAAGGATGTCCCCGCTGGGGGGCGGATCGGGGCAGCGGGCCGGACGATCACCGGGCGCGCTACCGGCGATTCGACCGTTTGCCCAGCCTGGCTGACCGGCAGCGCGTCGCCGTCACGCGCGCCGTCCAAGACCCAGACGACAAGCTGGGCCGTCGTCGGGCCGTTCAACTCGCCCATGGGCCGCAGTTCCACCCGATCAGTATAGACTTCGCCCACACGCCAGCCTGCCGTGGGACTCATGCCCAGGCCGGGATAGCTGTTCTGCCAATCTAGCCTGATCCACGGCCCTGCCGGTACAGGCTGGAGCAGTTGGAGCGAAATCGTGTAGTCGGTCGTCAGGTCCGCCAACGCCTGCCAGGTCAGCGCCACGGCAGCGGGTTTCCCGATGTGCAGCGGCGTGACCTCGGCGGTCAGCAGCGCCAGCTTATCGTCATAGCGTAATGGGGCCGACGTTTCGGGCTGGGCCGCGCCCGCGACAAGCTGCGCCCTGGGATAGAGCGCGGGCAGCAGCCAACCGGTCTGGACGGCGGCGGCGCCGACCCACAGCGCCAGGAGCGCCCAAGTCGCCGCGGCCTGCCGCTTCTCCGGCCACCAGCGTGGAAAACCGCCGGCGACCAGCCAGGCAATGCTGGGAAAGGTGAGCGAGAGCAGCCGCCCCTCCGCGATGACTACACCGTGGTCGCGCAGCACCAGCAGTTTGACGGCCAAATAGATCACGATCACCGGAATGATCCAGACGGCGTGCAGACCCAGCGCCGGCCAAGGGATAGGCCGGCTGCGCCGCCGCATCCCCCAGCCTGCCAGCCCGGCAACCAACACCCCTGCCATAGCCCAATAGACCGCGGGGTTGCCCCACCCGCGATCCCCCACACTCCAATCCAGATTGATCGAACGCCAGTAGCGCGGCAGATAGGGCAACAAGAGGCCGATGTCGCCAGGATGCAGCGTCCGCAGTTGGGCGAGCGGGAAGCTGCGCTCCGTCCCGAAAACATCTAGGCCGCGGGCGACGTTATAGGCCGACCACGCCGCCCAGGCTGTGCCAAAGACGACCAGCGCCAGCGCAGCTTGGGCCAAGATCGGGCCTGTGCGCCGCTGCTGCCGTCCTTGTTGCCGCCACTGGGCGTAGAGCACAAAAGGCAGGGTCAGCAACAAAAAGATGGCGCTGGCTTTGGTCAACACAGCCGCAGCCAGGAGCAGCCCCCACAGCGCAAAGGCCCCCCGCCCGCGCGGTCGCATCATCAACAGGGTCGAATAGCCCAAGAGCAGCGCGCTCATAGCCGCCACGGGCAGGTCATTGCTCAGCGAGGCGCTCAGAAAGAGCGTCATGGGGTGAAAGGCCCACAGCGCAATCGCCAGCAGCCGCGCCCCTGGGCTGGGCAGCGCGGCGCTGATCCACACCATACCCAACAGCCCGGCCAATCCAAAGAGCAGCGTCACCGCCCGGCCTACATAGAGGACAGGCAGGGTAGACCATCCGGCGCGCAGCTTGGGGTTGAGGTTGCCGATATGCGTGCTGCCAAAATGGGGGTTGCCGGGGAGATCGCCGTCGAGCAGAGGGTTCGGCCAGGGCCAGGCGGCCAGCCCGGCGACCAGATAATAGAGCGGCGCTTGGTGGCGTTCATCATCACGCCCGCCATGCACCGGTTCGGGCAGCCGGCCCAACCGGCGCAGCAGCGAGACGACTTCATAGTGCAGCGCCTCATTGGGGCTGGCAAAGGCAGGCAGGTACACGACCATCCAGCCGGTCAGGAGCAGATAGAGTGCTAGTATCAGGGCCAATATGCGGCGATGGAGGCGAGGGAGCGGCGTCATCAAACGTCTATAGCGAGTTAAAAGCCTGTGCTGGCGACTTTGATGTATTCCTTGATGGGCGCATAGCCGGGCGGCGGCTGCAGGATCATCGCCGGCGGCGCGCTTGCCTGCTGCGCTTGCTGAAAGGCAAAGAAATTCCACACCATGCGGCTGATCGACTTCATCGCCGTGTTGCTGGTCTCCCAGTCCATCCATCCGCTGCGATAGAGAAAGATGCTCAAGACATACGGGCCGCTTGGTCCCCAGATCAACGCTACGTCGCTGTGGCTCTCATAGGCGAAGCCATGTTTGTGGACGATCCAGGCCGTGCCGGGCCGCGGCAGCCCGGCCCAGATCATCTCCTGAAACTCGTCGTGGCTCATATAGAAGAGCAGCGTCTTGCACTCGTCGGGCGTAAAGTCGTCGGGATAGACCTCTAGCAGCCGCCCGCGGCCTTGGGTACATTCATAGATCGCGGCCAATATGCGCGCCATCTCTGCCGTGGTCGTCTGTAGATTATGATCGGGGTTTGTGTCCCAATCGTCACGCCGGTTGCCTGGCGTTGGAATTTCGGCAAGCTGTACCTGGGCGTCATAGCCCGACTGCATATAAGTGCTTTCAAAGCCCAGGCTGCGCATAAAGGAAGTAAAGCGCTGCGTGCCCGCCTCGACGCTGCCGCCGCCCAGGTGGGCCAAGAGTTGATTGGCGGCGTGGTTGTTGCTCTCTCCCAAGGCATAGTCCATCCATTTGCCCACCAGGTCGCTCTCCTCGTCGCCGGCGGCGATGCCGTTGGGCAACTGCTGCATCAACGCCGCCACCAGGCCGATCTTGAGCGTGGACATGCCGGAAAAGGAGACATCGGCGTCGACCAGCGCCTCTTGGCCCGTCTGTAGATCGTGGACAGCCGCCGCCGCAAAGCCGGGAAAGTTCATCAGATAGCTGTTGATCTCCCGCGCCAGATCGTCCAGCGTGGGGAGCGGGGCCGGGGTCTCGCGCCAGACCAACTGCGCCATGCGTTCGCGGTTGCTCGTCAGCGCCGCCACCACTTGCGGGAGGCTCGCCTCCACATCCAGCATCTGGCCGGGCGTTCCTGCCACCCACGCCCAATCGCGCTGATAGACGCCGACATAGCCGGCGGGCAGCCCGGTCGCCGCGCCGCCGCCCGTGGCCCAGCGCGCCGACGGAGGCAGTAAACGCGCTGCTGACGGCGGGTGATTGTAGTTGGCCGCGACCTGCCCCAGCCAAGCGCGCAGTTTGGCATTGTCGAGCATAAAGCGCACCGGTACATCGCGGCGGCGCTGCTCGAAGCCCAACGCCTGGCGCAGGGCGATCTCCATAAAGACCGGCCCCGCCAGATACTGGCCCGCCTCGGCGACCATTTGATCTACGTCGACCTGAAAACCTACCTCTTCCGGCTTCAAAACCAGGCGCGCGTCGCCAAAGCGCACATCCACCGGCGCGGTGTAGACCTGCTCCAGATGGCGGCGGATCTCCTGCGTATCCTTGAGCTCGCTCAGGTCCATCCCGCCCAAATAGACGCCCGGCGGCACCGGCGCAGCCGCCACCTTATAGCGCGTATAAAGCGGGAAGCAGGCCAGGGTGATCACCAGCAGGATGATGAAGCGCAAAAACTTACGCATGGGTATCTCTCTCTGAGGTGACCGGCATTTCGCAAATGCCGGTCACCTTGCGCCGGTCACTGTGCCATATACGGGATATCGTCTTCCAGGCATTTTATGAGATACGACATCTCCTCATTACACTCCGGCTCTTCACCATTGTTCCGCATCTGCTCGAATTCGTCTGCAATATTTTCCATGAGGGTTACTTGGATAAATAAGGGCAATTTATCCAACATCGAATTTTCTATCCTAGTCTCAGACCTGTATCCCGCGAGGGCTGTTTCAAAATAATCGTCCATAAACTTTTTGCGTTTACCGGCGTCTTGTTCAAATTGTATCCAGCCCACTCCGCTTCTCCAGAGATCTGCCAGGTCATACATATACCAACCGAAACATGAATTATCGAAATCAAATACAGTGATTTGCCCGGTATCAAAATCTATCGTGTAGTTCCCATCATTGTAATCAAAATGGATCATTCCGAAAGACTCACAGTTCCTCTCCAATCCTTCTAAGGTTTTAATGAGTTGAACCAGCTTCTCCTTAAGCAAAGATAGCGAGTCGGGTATCAGTTCTTCGATATAGTCAACAGTGTATTTATCAAAAAAACTATAGCGGCGATGGACAGGCGTATATCCTTTCGACAATTGGTGTAATTTCCCCAGGGTTTTACCGCAGGTATAGTAATATTCGGTAATAGGAACTCCTTCCCGATACCGATAATTATTTTCCACAAGCCTTTTTCCCCTGGCCTTTTCAAAAAGGCAAACATAAAAGGTGTGATTATGATGAATGATCTCTTCCAGTAGATTCCCCTTCCGGGAGCTGACTACGTTTGAGACGCTGCCGCCATGCTCGAATAAATACCTGATATACTCAACTTCGCCCAGCAAATCTTCCCGGCTCCTGTCATTTAAGAAGGCGATTCTGAGCATTTTTGCGCCGGCGCCCTCTTTCTCACAGGTATAAACGACATTCCGCCCTCCGTCATGTGCCTCAACCGGCCTGGTTTTATAGCCTTCCAACCCGTACAACTCTGATGCTAATGGCAGTAAATACGCATCACCGATTTTGATAACCTCGTTATAAGTCATACAGATAGTTCTTACTCCCACTCAATTGTGGCCGGAGGCTTGCTGCTGATGTCATAGACGACGCGGTTGACCCCCTCGACCTCGTTGACGATGCGGTTGCTGGCGCGCGCCAACAGGTCATAGGGCAGCCGCGCCCAGTCGGCAGTCATAAAGTCGTCGGTCGTCACGGCGCGCAGCGCCACGGTGTTGGCATAGGTGCGCCCGTCGCCCATCACGCCCACGCTGCGCACAGGCAGCAGCACCGCAAAGACCTGGCTCGTCCCGCGGTAGAGATCGGCGGCGCGCAGCTCCTCCAAAAAGATCGCATCGGCATGGCGCAGCGTTTCCAGCCGCTCCCAGGTTACATCTCCCAAGATGCGGATGCCCAGCCCTGGGCCGGGGAACGGATGCCGCCAGACGATCTCCTCCGGCAGCCCCAACGCCTCGCCCACGGTACGCACCTCGTCCTTAAAGAGCATGCGCAGCGGTTCGATCAACCGGAAGGTCATGTCTTCGGGCAGCCCACCCACATTATGATGGGTCTTGATCGTGCGGGCGTGGCGCGTGTCGTCGTTACCGGCGGACTCGATCACGTCGGGATAGAGCGTGCCTTGCGCCAGAAAGGCAGGCGTGCCTGTGCCCCATTCGGCGGCCAGCCGCGCCGCTTCGCCCTCAAAGACACGGATAAAGCGCGCGCCGATCAGCTTGCGCTTGCGCTCCGGGTCGGTCACGCCGGCCAGGTCGGACAAGAAATCCTCCTTGGCATCCACCGCCACCAGCCGCATCCCCTGGTGCCGGCGAAAGGTATCGATCACCTGCTCCGCCTCCCCGCGGCGCAGCAGCCCATGATCGACAAAGACACAGGTCAGCCGGTCGCCCACAGCGCGATGCACCAGCGTGGCGGCCACGGCGCTGTCCACGCCGCCGCTTAGACCGCAGATCACATGCCCATCCGGCCCCACCTGGCCGCGGATGCGCTCCACGGTCTCCTGGATAAAGTGACCCGGTGTCCAGTCGCCGGTGCAGCCGCAGATGTGCTTGACGAAATTCGCCAAAAGCGCCGATCCCTGCGGCGTGTGGACGACCTCCGGGTGAAACTGGATGCCGTAGCGCTTGCGCGCCTCGTCGGCGACCGCGGCCAGCGGCGAGTTGGCGCTGTGTGCGATGGCGACAAAATCACCCGGCAGAGAGTCGACGCGGTCGCCGTGGCTCATCCACACGTCCAGCGTGGGCGGCAGGCCGGCAAAGAGCGGGCTGGCGCTTTCGGCATGGCCGCCGGTCACCGTCACCTGCACGCTGCCATATTCGCGCGCCCGGCTGGGGGAGACTTCCCCGCCCAAGCTGTGGACCAGCAGTTGCAGCCCGTAACAGATGCCCAAGACCGGCACGCCTTGCGCCAGCACCGCCGCGGGCAGCGTGGGTGCGCCGGGTTCATAGACGCTGTTGGGGCCGCCGGAGAGGATGATGCCCTGCGGGTTGAGTTGGGGCAGCAGCGCCTCCGCCCGGTCCCACGGGATCAACTCGGCGTAGACCTGGGCCTCACGCACACGGCGGCAGATCAATTGGCTGTATTGGCTGCCATAGTCCAAGACGGCGATCGTCTGGTGTTTCATGGGTCCCCTTTGATGCTAGTTCGTGTCGATCCAATATTCATAGTCCGCCGGCTCGGTGGTCATCGGGGCCAGGGCGCTGACCGCGACCACGGCGCTGTGCCGCTCGCTTAGTTGCGCCGGGATAGAGGCTTGCCCGTGGCTGTCCACCGCAAAGCGTTCCACATCCACCAAGCGGCCGGCCTCCAGCGTCAGCACCTGTAACAGCCAGCCCTGCCCCAAATGGTTGTCGGTAAGCAGCCAGCCTTCGCTTTGCCAGCCGTCCGCACCCTGTTCAAAATTGGCAGCATAGCCCAGGGTGGGAATGGTGATATCGTCCACAAACCAGCCGCTCGCGCCGACGGCATCGTCGGTCACATATTCAAAGCGCACCCAGACTTCGCTGCCCACATAGTCCGACAGGTTGAAATGGTCGGTCACCCAGCCGTCGCTTTTGCCCGTATAGCCCGGCCCCAAGGCGCTGCCCTCGGCTTCATAGGGGGCCATGCGGTCGCCGGTGAGCAGCGTCCAGTTTGCGCCGTCGCGGCTCGCCATCACATAGCCGTAGTCATAGCGATCCTCGATATCGTACCAAAGCGCCGCGCTCATCTCCACGGGCGTGCCGGCGGGCAGAGCGGAGAGGTCAAAACGGCGGGTCAAGCGCGTGTCGAAATCGTCGCCGCGGTTACCCCACCACATCAGCCGCCCGCTGCGTGCCTGCAGGTCTGCCAGCCGGGTCGTGGTGGCCCCGCGGAAGTGCAGCAGCACATCGCCGCGGCCTTCGAGCCGCAGATAGTCGGCGGCATAGTTATAGACGGTGGCGGCTTCGGCTTCGGTGGGATATTCGTCGTAGCGAGCCGCGGGGGTGGGCGGCTTGGGGTCAAAGTCCAGATAGCCATAGACCCCCTCCTGGCCCAGCGCGCTGGGGTCGTCGACATAGTTGGCGACCACCCAATCGGCAAAGAGTTGGTCTGCGCTCAGGGGCCGGCCTGCTCCGGCCAAGACTGCGTCCACGCCGCGCAGCCCATTGGCCGGGTGCGCCACCAGGGCGCGCGTCAGGTCTGCGCCAAAGCGTTGGGCAAAATAGCTGATAAACAGAAAGGCGCTGCCGTAGTGGGGGCCATTGTTGCCCTGCGCTTCGCCCCAGGCGGTCAGTTGGGTGTCGGGGGTGGCGGCAAAGACATCGGCAAAGAGCGTGCTCGGTTCATAGCCCGCCACCACCTGCGCAAACTCGCTCTGCCCCTCGTTGATCCAGGTTTCCTCGTTGCGGTCGCGCGACCAGAGGATCATATGCTGGAACTCATGCGCCAGCACCGCCTCATAGTAGAGATAGTTTTGCGAACGGTTGAGCCAGCTCAGGTTGATGTAGAACATCTCCTTCTCATTGGAGAAGGCGCGCGCCAGGCGGCTGTATTCGTCGGCGCTGCTGTAATAGCCCGCAAAGTCGTCGCCCAGCCCGGTGGCATGGAGTACATGCAGCCGGGGGTCATCGTCCACGCCGGGATTCCACTCGCTGCCAAAAAAAGCGCGCACCGCAGGATAGCTGTCGCTGCTAAAGCGGTCGACGGCCTGAATGATCCGGTCGCGGTCGGCGGGCTTGCCCTGTTCCACCCAAGCATAGGCCACATCGGTCTTGTGGATCAGCTCGGCTGTGATGCGAAAATTGCGGTTGGCCCCCTGGTCGTGTACCCAGAACTCCAGGTTGTCGCCCACGGCATAGTCGGGCGTGCCGTCGCCGACGACCAGCGGGATATTGCCCGCCTCCGGGTTCAGCCGCATCGCCAGATCGCGCAGGTCGCGCGTGGGGGGAACTACCAGGCCAAGCTGCTCGGCGGTCGAAAGCCGGGTCAGATCGTCGGCTCCGGCGGGCGGCTGTTTGAGCAGCCCACCGATGGGCTTGCCCGGCGCTTGCGCGACCGGGGTGGATGCCGCCGGCAGCGCCGCGCTCAACGGCTCCCCGCCCGGCCCGCGCAGCCCACAGGCCACGGCCAGCCACAGCGCCGCCGCCAATAGAACAAAACGAATCGATCCGTTCAATGCGTCTCTCTGTCTCAGCCCCGGCGACACGCCGGAGATCGGCCACAGTGAACATCTGGCAAACGCGCGCGTTTGCCAGGATTGTACCATACTCCGCGCCGGCTTTGTGCGGCGCTGTCTACTCCCGCGCTGTCTGCCCCAGTGCGACCTGCCAGATCGTCACCTGGCAGGTCGCACTGTCGGCCACGGCCACGGTCACCTCGCCGGCATGTCGCGCGGCGGCCACGCCGGTGGGTGCGGCCAAACTGCCGCCATGCGCCACCTGGGCCAGCGGCCGGCCGCCGGCGGCAACATAGAGCAGCGTGCGGCCTGCCGGGTTGCTCAGAAAGAAAGCGCCGTCAGGCAGACCGGCCAGATGCGGCCCGTCGATCGTGTTGCTGCGCGGCAGCGCGGCCAGGCTGCCCATCACATCCAGCCGCCACAGCCGCCCGTTCTCGGCAGTCACCGTCCAGAGCGTCTCGCCCGTAACCAGCGTGTCCACCGGCTGGCCCTGGCCCAAGCGCGTGGCCGGGCCGCCGAACTGGGCCAGGAGCGCGCCGTTTGCGTCCAGCAGCACAACGCGGCCGCCGCCGGTGTCGGCGACGGCGATCACGCCGTCGGCGTCCACAGCCAGCCCGCGCGGGCGATAGAAGCCGGTCTGGGTCGCCAGCGGCGCGATCTCGCCCGTGGCCAGGTCGATGCGGAAGAGCGCCGCGGCCAGCGCATCCAGCACCAAGAGCGTGCCGTCGGGGGCCAGCGCCACGTCGACCGGCTCCTGAAATTCGGCGGCAGCATAGACCTGGATAAAGTTCCCTGTCGCCACGTCCAGCGCAACCACGCGGCGGTTGCCCGTATCGGCCACATAGAGCCGTCCGGCGGCATCCAAGGCCAGCCCATGAGGTTGGTTGAACTGCTCTTGGCCTGCGCCGCAGACGCTGCCCACCGTGCGGCGCAGGTCGGCCAGCAGCGGCGGCAAGCTCTGCGGGGGCAGCGTGCGCGCCGGTTGATAGACCTCCATGCTGGTCGAAAGCGCAAAACGGTCATCGCCCAGGCGTGCGTCGATCAACCCCGGCGCAGGCGGCAGCGGCACGTCGCCGGTCGTCACCTCCGCCGTGGTCGGCAGCAGATAGCGGCTGAGTAGGTTCATGGGGCTGCTGCCCGGCGGCTGCCAGAGCAGGCGCAGGTCGGGCCGGCCCTGCGGCGGCGCATAGCGCACTTCGATCGGCTGCCAGCCGCGCTCCAGATAGATGCTGGCCTGGCTAAAGCTCGGCCCATCGCCCGCCTGCGCGGGCGGCGCATAGTCGAGCAGCGGCTGCCCGGCGACGGTCATCTGCACCGGGCCGTTGGCGGTGACGGCAAAAAGCGTCTCCCCGGCGCGCGGCACGGCCAATTGGCCGCTCCACACCACGCTGTAGGGGGGCGGCACGTCGACCGGCGCGCCCAGCGCCAGGTCTTTGCGCACGGTGAGCGCCGGCCCTTGCCAGCTATCGCCTGCATGATAGGTCCCAATCAGGCCGATATTGGGCAGCGGCGGGCTGTAGAGCATCTCGCGCGGGATCGGCTCGTTCGCCCCGCCCGGCGGCTGCCAGCGGATCGCCCAGTCTCCGGGTGCGCCGGCGGCGCGGTAGCGCAGGCTGAGGCGCGCATAGCCCTGCGCCAGTTGCTGGCGCTGCTCCACCAGCCCCAGCGAGGTATCCAACAGCAGCCGCCCGTCCAACTGCATGCTCACCACCGGGTCGGGCGCGTGCGGCGCGATGCCCTCGATCTGAAAGAGATAGTTCCCGGCCACCGGCAGCAGCAGCGACCCTTCCCAGGCTATCTCAAAGGGCGGCTCCTGCGGCGGGTCATCGGCCCAGGCAAAGGCCAGCGGCCCGTCTTGGCGCATTATTTGGCTGTCACCGGCGCGATAAGTCCCTGCCAGCCCTTGATGGGCCAACACCTCGTCGCGGCGGATGGCATAGACCAAAAAGAGGCTCGGCCCGGCCTGGTCGCGCGGCTCGGCGTGGACCTGCGCTCCGGGGTATAACTGCTGGAGCAGGTCGATCAGCGGCTGGTTGTCGATGGGAACCAGATAGACGAGGCTGCCCTGCGGCGAGCGCGTGGGCAGCAGGTCGCGGCCCACGTCCAGCGCCTGCACGCGCGACGTGTCCTGCGCCGCTCCCAAGAGCAGTCGGGTCGAGGGATGGGCCAGCACCGCGGGCGGCACATAGAAGATCGGCGCGCCGTCCCCTGTCTGCGCACACAGGTCGTCGGCAGAGTCGCCGGCAGCTTGGCCTGCCAAACAGCTTGCCAGATAGCGGCCCATGGCGACCTCGACGGCGTTTTGACCGTTCGCTGGGGCGCGCCACTGGCGCTGCAAGGCGAAGACCTGTGGTCCCAGCAGCGCCAACAACAGCGCCAACCCCACCGCCAGGCCGCGGCGCAGATCGACCAGCCGCGCCCAAGCGCCATCAAAGGCGCTGACCACTTGATCGAGCGCCACGGCTGCGCCCAGATAGAGAAAGGGCAGCCAGGCCAGCGCCGCCAGCGCAGGCAAGCGCGCCTCCGGCCCGACCGCCAGGTAGACCAGCAGGCCGGCGGGGGGCAGCAGCGCGTCGTGCCTGCGCCGTGCGCCCGCCAACGTGAGCAGCCCGGCCAGCGCCGCTGCAGCAGCAAAGGGCGGCAGCAGCGGCGATTCGAGAAAGAGCGCCAAGGGCGCGCCGCCGCCATGCAGCAGCGCCGCCACCCCGGCCCACCACCCCGCAGCGTCTCCTGCCAAAGCCGCGGTTCCGCGCCAGGCGGAGAGCGCCGGCGGCAGCCCCGTCACCAGCGCGCTGCCCAGCGTAACCCTCAGCGCGGACCACATCGTCCTGCGCCCGTTGCGATGCGCCATCCAGCCGATGAGCGCGGCGACGCCCCCCAGATAGACCAGCGTCGCGCCTTGCAGCGCGGCGGGTTGGGCCAGCAGCAGCCCCAGGCTGCCGCCCGCCGCCGCCGCCCAGCGCAGGTTGCTCGACTGGAGGGCGCGCGCGCCTGCGCCCAGCGTCGCCAACAGGAGCAAGGGCACGGCAATCCACACCTCGCCCAAGCGGCTCGCCCAGAGATGCCACGGGCTGAGCGCCAGCAGCGCCAGCCCCAACAGCGCGCCGGCAGGCCGCGCATAGGCGCGGCTCGCCCAATAGAAGACCGGCAGCGTGGCGCAGCCCAACAGCGCCGCCGCAGCGCGCAGCGCCCACAGCGCATCGCCGTTGACCCGGTAGATCAGGGCAGCCAGAAGCGCATAGAGGCTGGTCGACGACGCATCCAGCCCCTGCCACCAGCTTCCGTCTACCAGACGCAGCGCCTGGGCGCATTCGGCGTCCAGACAGTCGGGCGGGAGCGCGGCCAGCCGCCACAGGCGCAGCCCCCAGCCAATCGCCAGCACCAACAGCAGCCCCAGCGTCACGCGCTGGCTACTGGCGGGCGCAATCACCAGCGGCTCGTCCGCCTCCCCCTCCAGCGCCAGCCGCACGATGCGCCCGGCGGCGTCACGCGTCCAACGATAGGCGGGCGGCGCATAGTCGGCTGCGCCCGGCCAGAGCAGCGCTGCGCCCCATAGGCCGAGCGCGATGATCCACAAACTGCCGCCCAGCCGGCCGGGCCAGCCTTGGCCGCCCAGCAGCGCCAGCACGCCCGCGGCGGCCAGGCTGCACGCCGCTGCGGTAGACAACAGCAGACGGCCGGCGGCAGGCCAAGGGCGGCGGCGCAGCGGCAGGGGCAGCAGGGGCAGAGGGGCGCTGTGCCGGGCAAAGATCAGCCCGCCCACCAGCGCCACCAGCAGCCCATCGCGCACGAGATAGGGCTGAAAGGATTCTGCGCCTGCAATCAGGCTATACCCATAGCCTGCGAGAAGCAGCC
Organism: Caldilineaceae bacterium; assembly: GCA_020845455.1. GTDB lineage: Bacteria > Chloroflexota > Anaerolineae > Caldilineales > Caldilineaceae > QEUY01. Next base: position 25,963 of record JADLFO010000143.1, on the reverse strand, counting down.
CGGCCGGCAGCCACAAAAGCCGATGCACGCCTTCAATGCCTTTCGCTTGCGCCGTTTGGCAGTTTACGGCGCAGCGCCTGCATCTCTTCGCCGCGCAGCCCGCCCATCAGCAGCAGCGCGACCGCATAGACGACTGCCCCGGACAGCGCCGCCAGCCATAGGTTGACCCCCAGCCGCACCAGAACGGCCACCGCCGCGCCCATCGCCGCCACCGCCAGCAGCGGGCGCACAAAGATGCCCGCCCACGGCACGGTTCCCACATGGCGGCGCACGCTCCAATAGAAGGGGAAGAGCAGGCTGAACTCGCTCAGGATCGTGACCAACGCCGCGCCCACATAGCCAAAGCGCGGGATCACCAACAGATTGCCCACGACGTTGAAGACCACGCCAAAGATAAAGGCGCGCGTCAGATAGTGCTGCTGGTTGACCGCGATCAGCACATACTGCGTCACGCTGTTGACAAAGCCGACGGGGATGCTCCAGATGATGACGCGCAGCGCCAGGTCCGACCCGCCCATATAGCTGAACTCGCGACCAAAGAGCCGCGCCGTCTCCGGCAGGTTGAGATATTGCGCGCCGCCCACCAGCCAGACCAGCGGTTCGGCCAAAACGGTGATGCCCATGGCGATGGGCAGGCTGACGATGACGAGCAGCCGCAGGCTCAACACATAGGCGCGCAGCAGCGGTTTGCCCGCCTCGCGCGCATAGCGGCTCATCAACGGGAAGACCGCCATTGTAAAGACGCTGGGTACGATGTTCAGCCCGTCGAGATATTTCAGCCCGACGCTGTACAACCCCACGGCCGCCGCGCCCGCCAAGGGACGCAGGATCCACACGTCGATGCGCCAGAAGATCGTCGCCAGCAGATGGTTGATCATCAGCGGGCCGCTGGTACCCAGCATCCAGCGCTGCAAGCCGCGGTCGGGATGCCATTCGGGCCGGAAGAGGGTCGAGCGCAGCAGCGCATAGAGCCAAAAGACTTGCAGCACGTTGATCAGCAGGCTGACGCCCGCCAGCCCGACAAAGCCCCAGCCCAAGAGCAGCGCCAGCGCGCCCAGCGTCACCTTGAGCAAGGCCATCGCGCTGGTCAGCCCGGCGGGGTATTCCATCTTCTCAAAGGCATAGAACATGCTGCTGAAGGCATCGGCCCAGTTGGCAAAGAGCATGGAGAAGGCGAAGATCGCGATCGCCTGCACTTCTTGCACGCCGATGCCGGTGACGTTGGCCAAGCCCAGGTTGCCCAAGTTGCGATAGAAGAGCGTCACCAGCGCCATCAGCGGCAGGCTTGCCACCCAGAGCAGCGTGCGCAACGCCAGCACATTGGAGAGATAGCGGCTGGATTGATTTTTGTCGGCGGCCACGTCGCGCGTCAAGAGCGTGCCCAGCCCATAGCGGCTCAGGATCTCAAAGAAGCCGTAGATGGCGACCACAAAGGCATATTGCCCTGTGCCCACCGGCCCCAGCAGCCGCACATAGAGCATGGCAAAGGCGAAGTCGATCGCCTTGTTCGCCAGGCTCAACCCCATCGGCACCAGCGAATTTTTGGCGACGGTGCGGACTTCGCCGGCGCTGCGTTCGGGCCGGTAGAATTTGCCCCAGCTCCAGTAGACGCCCAACAGCAGCAGCGTCATCCCGGCCAGAAAACTGGTATAGAGGCCGAGCTTAACGCTCATCGGCGAATAGACCAGGCGCACCGTCCACTGCCCCGCCTCGGGCAGATAGACGGCGCGCAGCGCGCCGTCGGCGCGGTGGATGGGGAGTTCGGTCTCGGCGCTTTCATCCGCGCCAAAGGGGCGCACAAAGGCCTTCCAGCCGGGGAAATAGGCATCACCCACCACCAACCAGGCGCGGTCACTCAGGTTGACATCCACAAAGAGGTCGTTGGCCGTATAGCGGCTGATACGCGCCTCGGCCGGTTGCGGGCCGGCGGGCGTCAAGGCATGTTGCTCGGCGGGCGCTTCGTCTAGATAGACTACCTGGCGCAGATCGCTGGCTGCCAGCGGCTGCGCGTCGACGGGAGCGACCCGCGCCTCGTGCGCCAGCCAGACGCGCGGAAAGGCCTCTTGGTTCTCATAGACGCCGATCGACTCATCCCGATAGACTTCGACCCAAGTGGGGTTGGGGATGTAGTGTTCGGTCAGGATATATTTGACGTTGAGCAGGTCGAGCAGCGGGTTATCCAACACGGCGTAGACATCGCCGCCGGGCCGGCTGTAGAGCGGCGCGATGCGGTTGTAGAGCAGTTCGTCGGCCTGGGGCGCGATCTGCTCCATCAATGTCACATATTGGCGCGGGATGATCGAGTCATATCCAGCCAGGTCGTGCCAGCCGTAATACATGCCCACGTTGGCGTTGAAGGTCTTTTCGCCGGGCGCGTTAAAGGTTGTGAAGCGCCAGGGCGCAAGCGGGCGATCCGGCGCGGGCGCGGCGGGCCAGCCCTCGCGTTCGTTCAAAAAGCGCACTACGGGCGGCGTGCCCCCCGGCGTCAGCGGCGACAGCGCGGTGGGCGAGGCCGGGTTGAAGCCGCCGTGCGCCAGATAGAGGTCGATCACCACCAGCGCCACGGCCAGCCAGGCTGTGCGCCGGGCTGCCTGGGGGCCGGCGGCGGCGAACCAGAGCCACAGCCCGCCCGCCAAAGCTATCACGCCCAGGTGAAGCAGGTTGGCCGTTTGATAGCTCCAGAACATGCGGCCGTCGGCAAAGGCCATCTGCGCCAGGTCGCTGCCGTCCACGACGCGTTGGCCCAACGCCTGAAACGGGCCGGGCAGGAATAGACTGACGATGACGCCCCCCAGCACGCCCACCCCGGCCAGGATCGCCAGAAGCGCAGGCCAGCGCGCCGCGCGGCGCAGCCATCCCGCGGCCACATCCAACAGCAGATGCAGCCCCAAGGCGGCCAGCAGCGCCATGCTCAACGTAAAGGGAAAGACCCAGCGGAAGGGGCTGTGCAGTTGATTCCAGCCGGGCAGCCCATAGAAGAGCAGCGCATAGAAAGGCGTGCCAAAGGCAAAGAGCAGCGACACGACGGCCAGCCCAGCCCCAAACCAGACGATCCAGGGGCGCAGCGCATCCTCTTGGGCCAGGGTCTGGGCCGCTGCGCCGCGACGTCGGGCGAGGATGCAGCGCACGCCGTAGGTCAGCGCGACCGCGGCCAGCAGCCAGGTCACAATGCCCAGATAGTTGGCCCCCTCGACATAGTTCTTGATGCCCCAAAAGATCGTGTCGTTGGCTGCGCCGTGCGCGTTGACGTCCGCGGGCATCCACCGCCACGCCCAGATGTCGAACCAGGCATGGTGGCTGGGGTTGCCAAAGACATTGGGCAGGGCAAAGGTCAACACCTGGCGCGACGGCCAAGCCCAGCCCACCACCTGTTGGAAGCCGGCCGACCCCTCGCGGAAGTTCAGCGGCAGCAGTTCGAGCAGCGGCAGCAGTTGGATGCCGCCCAGGGCGACGCCCAGCAGCGCCATCGCCAGCAGCCAACCGGCCAGCCCTGCCAGCCGCCGCGCCACGCCGCGCCCCTGCCCGGCCTGCGCCGTCAGCCGCCGCCAGGCCACGCCCAGCCGCACAACCGTGTACAGCCCTGCCACCAAGAGCGTGTAGTAGATCAGCTCAGGGTGGCCGGCCAGCACCATGCAGCCGACCGCCAGGCTGCCCGCGGCTACAAAGGGGATCGGGCTGTAGGCCGCCGCGCCTTTTTCCTCCTGCTTGCGGATGATCCACTCGACCACCGCCAGGATCAACGGCAGCCAGGCCGCGGCAGCGATAAACATGGTGAAGACCACGCTGGCGATCAAAAAGCCGCTGAACATGTAGACCACGCCGCCCAGCAGCGCGGCGGGCACGGCCAGCTTCAGGCTGCGCCCCCAGCTATAGAAAAAGACGCCCGCCAGCCCAAGCTGCAGCGCCGTGAACCAACCATAGGCCATGCCCAAGGGCAGCAGCAGAAAGAGCAGGCTCAACGGATAGACCGTGCTGGCCTGGCCCGCGGCCAAGAAAGGCACGCCCGTGAAGATCTGCGGGTTCCAGAGCGGAAGCTGGCCGGCGGCCAAGGTGCGCTGGATATGCAGCTTCCAGACTGCGTTTTCCAGCACCAGGTCGCTCAACAACAGGTTATGCGGGATGAGGTCGGGCTGGAGGCTGCGCCAGGGCGCAAAGCTGTAGAGGTTGTCGAAAGGCAGCAGGCTGCGCCCGCTCAGCGCAGGCAGCAGCACCGGCGCAAACCAGAGCAGCGGCAGCCCCATCAGGATCAACAGCGCCGGCAGGTCGGCGCGCAAGCGACGCAGGTGGTTCATAGGGGACAGGAATGGCCTGGAGCGGCCCAAGCCGGGGAGGTCAATTGGTCACAGGGTCGCGGCGGCGCGCGACGTGCGAACTGCGCTTCAGATGCCGGTAGCGCCAGCGAATCTGCCAGGTGCGCCAAGCCGATTCGAGCTTGACCGGCACATCCAGCTTACTCTGTCCGATGCGCCGGTCTTCAAAGTGGATCGGAATTTCGATCAGCTGGTAGCCGAGCCGCTCGCACAGATAGGCCATCTCGACCTGAAAGCTGTAGCCGTTGCTGCGGATCGACCCCAGCCCAATGCCCAACAGCGCGTCACGCTGCCAGAGCTTAAAGCCCGCGGTCATGTCGCGGATGCGCAGCCCCAGGATGGCGCGGCTGTAGAGATTGGCCCACCAACTGATCAAGCGCCGTCCCCAGCCCCAGCCTTCGTCGAGCGTGCCGCCCGGCACATAGCGGCTGCCGATCACCACATCTGCGCCCGTCGCCAGCATGACGCCCAGCATCTGGGGGATATAGCGCGGCGAATGGCTGAAGTCGGCGTCCATCTGCAACACATAGTCTGCGCCGTCGCTCAGAGCGCGCTGCATACCCGCGACATAGGCCGTGCCCAGCCCGCCTTTGCCGGCGCGGTGGATAACCGCCAGGCGCGTCCGGTCGGGAGGCGCGGCGCGGTTATAGGCCGCGGCCAGCTCGTCGGCCACGCGTCCGGTGCCGTCGGGCGAGTTGTCGTCCACGATCAACAGTTGCAGGCGGAAAAAGGGAAGGGCAAAGAGGGCTGCCGCCATCGCAGGCAGATTGTCGGCCTCGTTATAGGTCGGGATCACCACCGTCAGGTTAATCGACTCCGGCACAGCCGGCGCAGACAGCGGCGCTAAAGGGTATGTCACAATCGCCTGTACACCTGAATGCATCGGGTATCGATGCGCGATTGTAACATGGCTGCCAGGGGCCGGGCAATTGAAGGGGGATTTCGAAAAACGTGACCGGCAGAGGAAACCCCTACCGGTCACTTGGTCTTTGGCCGAACCCAGGCTACAGCCCCTTCGCCAGGTGATAGTAGAGGTCGTTCCAGCGCAGTTCCTTTTTGAACTGGCGCAGGCGGGTTTCGCCGTCGATCAGCAAGAACTCCATGCCCGCCATGGCGGCAAAGTCCTCCAGATGCTCGGCGGTCAGCGCCAGGCTAAAGCCTGTGTGATGCGCGCCCCCGGCGTAGATCCAGGCCGCGGCCGCGGTCTTGAGGTCGGGCTGAGGAACCCACACGGCACGCGCCACCGGCAGCTTGGGCAGCGGCGCGTCGGCGGGCACGACATCCACCTGGTTGACGATCATGCGCAGCCGGTTGCCCATCTCCACCACCGAAGCGTTGATCGCCGGCCCCGTCTGCGCGTCAAAGACCAGCCGCACCGGGTCGGCCTTGCCGCCGATAGAGAGCGGGTGGATTTCGAGCGACGGCTTGCCGGCTGCGATCGTCGGGCAGACTTCCAGCATATGCGCGCCCAGCACCTTCATGCCGCGCGGGTCAAAGTGGTAGGTGTAATCCTCCATAAACGAAGTGCCGCCCGGCAGGCCTGCGCTCATCACCTGCATAGCGCGCACCAGCGCCGCCGTCTTCCAGTCGCCTTCGGCGCCAAACCCGTAGCCGTCCGCCATCAGCCGCTGCACGCCCAGGCCGGGCAACTGCGCCAGCCCATGCAGGTTTTCAAAGGTCGTGGTAAAGCCCTTGAAACCGCCCTCTTCGAGAAAGCGCCGCAGCCCCAGCTCGATGGCCGCGCCCGCGCGCAGCGAAGCGTGCTGTGCGCCGCCGGGGCGCAGCGCCGCGGCGACGGCGTATTGGTCGCCGTATTCTTCGACCAGCCGGTCGATCTCCGCCTCAGAAGCCGCATGGACGCGCTCGGCAAGGTCGCCTAGGCCATAGCCGTTGACGCTGTAGCCCAGCCGCATCTGGGCGTTGACCTTGTCGCCTTCGGTGACGGCCACTTCGCGCATGTTATCGCCAAAACGGGCGAAGCGCGCGCCCTGGGCGTCATGCCAGGCGCAGGCCGCACGCGTCCATACGCCCAGCCCGGCCTGGACCTCGGCGTCTTGCCAGTGCCCTACCACCACCTTGCGCTCCAGCCGCATGCGGCTGCCGATAAAACCGAACTCACGGTCGCCGTGCGCCGACTGGTTGAGGTTCATAAAGTCCATGTCGATCTCGGCCCACGGGATATCGCGGTTGAACTGCGTGTGCAGATGCGCAAAAGGTTTTTGTAGCGCCTGCAGGCCCGCGATCCACATCTTGGCGGGCGAAAAGGTGTGCATCCACAGGATCAGCCCCACGCAGGAGCCGGCGGCGTTGGCCTCTAGGCAGAGCCGGCGGATGGCGTCCGGCGTGGTCAGCACCGGCTTAAAGACGACGTTGACCGGAATGGCCGGGGACGTGGCCAGCGTCTGGGCAATCGTCTGCGAATGGGCGGCGACCTGTTCTAAGGTCTCTGGGCCATAGAGATGCTGGCTGCCGGTGACAAACCAGACCTCAAACTGTTTTAAGTCGATCATAAAATAACTCCCTCCAGCATTGTGCGATAGATCGCAGATATGACAGATATTGAGGCCGGCGCATATCTCTGCGCCGGGGATACGGCTTGGCGGCTGCATATGCAGGCGTCCTTGCCCCCTGATTAAACCCGATCCCGCCATGAACGAACAAATAGCACGCATCAAGCCCAAACTTGATGCGTGCTATGTACCTGCTCTATCGACTCAGGTTGGTAGCCTGTGCGGCGGCGCGCCGCATAGGTGCGGTTTCTTCTTTGCGCCCTCCGCGCCCTTTGCGGTGGCTCTCCCTCCTACCAGCCGAACCGTTCTTCCTCCCAGGGGTCGCCCTCCATGTGATAGCCGTTGCGCTCCCAAAAACCAGGGCGGTCGCCCGGCATAAATTCCAGCCCGCGCAGCCATTTGGCGCTCTTCCAGAAATATCGTTTGGGGACCAGTAGCCGCAGCGGATAGCCGTGGTCCGGCTCCAGGGGTTTGCCCTCATATTGAAAGGCGAGCATGGTGTCGTCGTCGTCCAGCACGTCGAGGCCGATATTGGTTGTAAAGTTGTTTTCACAGTGCGCCATGACATGCGTGGCTTCAGGCAGAATTTCAAACTCCTGGATAAAGGCGCGCCAGGGGATGCCCGTCCAGGTGGTGTCCAGTTTGCTCCAGCGCGTCACGCAGTGGATATCCACCGTCTCGGTCTTGGCGTGCAGCGCCATCAGATCTTCCCAACTGAAGGTCTTGGGCTGTTTCACCAAGCCAAAAACTTGCAGGTCCCAGTTCTCCAGATCGCGATAGTGGGGCGTCGCGCCATAGTGGAGCACCGGAAAGCGTTCGGTCAGGAACTGGCCCGGCGGCACGCGTTCGTTGCCGTCCGGTTTGGGGATGTTGGTCACGCGCTTGAGCCGTTCGACTCGCTTAAATGGGTTTTCCAGCCGCATAGGAGCATTCTCCTTCCAGTACAAAACATTCGCCGGACACGCAGCCCACACGCGCCCGGCGACTTGGCCTGCCAAAGCGATCTGGACTCAGCCCATTGTCCAGACCCGCGTCGGGCGGATCTTATAGATCACACGCACTTCGTCTGGGGACAAGGGGTAGTCCCGGCCACCGTACTTGCGCGAGAGTTTGTGGATATGCGCTGCGCCGCCTTCCTCGGTGATCTCCGCTATCTTGCCCTGCACGCCAAGATAGCGGTAGGGGTTGTCGGGGTCTAGAACGCTGAGCGCCACATCGGGCCGGGCGCGCATGTTGCGGTCCTTCTTGCGGCCTTTGGCGCTGTTGATCAAAATATACTCGCCGTCATAGTCGACCCAGACCGGCGTCACCTGGGGTGTGCCGTCTGCGCCCACCGTCGCGACGTGGGCAAAGGACTTCTTGCGTAAAATGTCGGCGTGAGAATCCGGTATCCGAGCCAAGACGATTTCCTTGTACTATAGTCTATTGAGACTGCATTCCGTTACAATCGGCCATACCGCCGCTACGGTGCTCGCGCCGGACCTAGCGCATGGTCAGCGCCATGACCGCCTTCTGTACATGCAGCCGATTTTCCGCTTCGTCATAGACCACCGACTGCGGTCCGTCGATCACGCCGTCGGTCACCTCGATGTTGCGGTCGGCGGGCAGACAATGCATGTAGATCGCATTCGGCTTTGCCAGCGCCATACGCCGCTCGTCGGTGATCCAGCCGGTGTACTTCTTGCCGATCTGGGCGCTCTCGGCGTTGTCGGAGGTGGTGAGCAGCGCGCCCCAACTTTTGGGATAGACGATATCGGCGTCCTTGAAACCGGCGTCGAAGTCGTCCAGCACCTCAAAGCTGCCGCCGTGGCGCTTCACGTTGTCATGCGCCTGCTGCACAATATCGGGCATCAGCTTATATTCTGCCGGGTGGGTGAGGCGCACATTCATGCCGAAGCGGGTCATCTGCAGGATCAGGCTTTGCGGCACGGAGATCGGCTTCTGATAGCTGCTGGCATAGGCCCAACTGACGTTGATCGTCTTGCCGCGCGGGTCGCCCACCTTCTCGATTATGGTCAATAGATCGGCCAAAATCTGGAAGGGATGGTACACATCGCACTGCATGTTGAGCACCGGCGCGCGGCCGGCCTGCGCCACCTCGTTGATATACTTGTTGCCCACATTCCAGTCACACTGGCGGATGGCGATGCCGTCATAATAGCGCCCGTAGATCTCCCCGATCTCCTTGGCGGTGTCGCCGTGGCTGATCTGCGTCGTGGTGGAGTCGATGAAGGCGGCATGGCCGCCCAACTGCGCCATGCCCGCTTCAAAGCTGGAGCGGGTGCGGGTGCTGGTAAAGAAGAAGAGCAGGGCGATCGCCTTGTCGCGCAGGATGGGATGGGGCACGCCCAAGGCCCGGTCACGCTTGAGTTTGAGGGCTACGTCGATGACTGTCTCGATCTCTTCTTTGCTAAAATCCATGTCGCCGATAAAATCGCGACCGCGCAAATCGGTTTGCATATTGCGTCTCCCGCGCAAAGTGACAGCAGGGTATCCATAGCATCATAGAAACAGAAAAGGCAGGCGCACGCCGGAGAGGCGGGAGGGCCGCAAACTCCGGCGCGCTGTCTGGCATTGTACCTGCAAGCCCGCAAACAACCAATCCTCTGCATTTTCCCTGCCCGCGCCGCGGCCAGGGGGTTGTCGAAGCCCCTGTGCTGGTGTATGATCGCGACAGATCGAATCCACCCGTTTACCCTGCCGGAAACTATCCCATGACCACACGCAAATTGACCCGCCCTTCGGGGCTGTATTTTGAGGAATTTGAGATCGGCGCCGAGGTTGCCAGCACCGGACGCACCATCACCGAAAGCGACGTGGTAAACTTCGCCGCGCTGTCGGGCGATTGGAACTTGATCCACACCGACGCCGAATACAGCAAAGATCACATGTTCGGCCAGCGCGTGGCGCACGGGCTGTTGGTCCTGAGCATTGCCAGCGGGCTGGCGGTGCGTATGGCATTTCTAGAGGGCACAACCCTCGCTTTTCGCAGCATCAGTGATTGGAGGATGCAGCGCCCGGTCTTTATCGGCGACACGATCCATGTGCGCGTCGTCGTAGAGGAGACTAAGCCGATGGCGCGGTTAGGCGGCGGGCTGGTCACCTTCAAAGTCGAAGTCCTCAATCAGAAAGACGAAATCGTCCAGCGCGGCAACTGGGAGATGTTAGTCAAAAGCATGGCCTGAGCGGCGATCTGCCGGTCAGAATTGCGGGGCTGTGATTGTAGAAAGGATGGCCCGCTTTGGCTCATCAATTGTTTAGAGTCATCAGGTTTACCCAATAGAAGGAACCGCAATGTCCACGCCCATCTATGACCGGCCCGTCGATATTCTGCGCGACCTGGTGCGCTTTGACACGACCAATCCGCCGGGCAACGAGGCGGCCTGCATCGGCTATGTGCGCGACCTGCTGGAGGGCGCGGGGCTGGCGACGACGATCCTCGCCAAGACGCCCAGCCGCCCCAACCTGATCGCGCGCCTGCCGGGGCGCGGCGACGCGCCGCCGCTGCTCTGGCAAGGCCATGTGGACGTGGTGACCACCGCCAACCAGAGTTGGACGCATGATCCCTTTAGCGCCGAGTTGATCGACGGCATGGTCTGGGGGCGCGGCACGCTGGATATGAAGGGCGGCGTGGCGATGATGCTCGCCGCGCTGCTGCGCGCCCACGCCCAAGGGCTGCGGCCCTCGGGCGACATCATCCTGGCCGTGATGGCCGATGAGGAAGCGGCCAGCGATTATGGCGCGCGCTTCCTGGTGGAAGAACACCCCGAACAGTTTACAGGCGTGCGCTATGCCATTGGCGAAGGCGGCGGCGCGGCGCAGACGATCCTGGGCCAGCGCTTCTATCCGATCATGGTGGCGGAAAAGCAGGTCTGCTGGATGAAGGCCACGCTGCGCGGGCCGGGCGGCCATGGCTCGATGCCGCTGCGCGGCGGCGCGATGGCGCACTTGGGGCGCGTCCTCAGCACGCTCGACCAAAACCGGCTGCCCGTCCATCTCACCCCCGTCGCCCACCAGATGATCGCGGCGATCGCCGAGGCGCTGCCCGCACCCGCCGACACGCTCTTGGCCCGTCTGCTGGACACCGCCCAGACTGACGCCACGCTCGACCAGATGGCGGCCCAAGGCATCAGCGGTACACGGGGGCTGGATGCGTTGCTGCACAACACGGTCAACGCCACGGTGGTGCATGGCGGGCACAAGACCAATGTGATCCCCAGCTTTATTGAATTGGAACTGGATGGCCGCGTGCTGCCCGGCTATACGGCGGACGACATGCAGGCCGAGGTCAAGGCGCTGTTGGGCGACGACCTAGAACTGGCGATCATCCGTCACGACCCAGCGCCGGCCGAGCCGGACATCACACTGGTCGGGCTGCTGTCGAGCCTGGTGCGCGAGGCCGACCCTACGGCGGTCCCCATCCCGTCGATGGTGGGCGGCTTTACTGACGGCCGCATGTTTGCCCGGCTGGGCATCCAAAACTATGGTTTTCTGCCACAGAACCTGCCCGACAGCTTTTCCGGGCTGGGGCTGGTCCACGGGGCCGATGAGCGCGTGCCCGCGGAGAGCATCGACTTCGGCACGCGTATCCTCTACCGCCTGCTGGAACGTTATCAGGGATAGAAGAATATTCACCGCAGATAGGAACCTATGGCGAAAGCGGCGCTGAGACCGTTTACGACGGGTTGGTGGGTAGGCAGGACCAAGTGGGCGGTGGGGCTGGCGCTCACCATTTTGGGCGCGCTCGGCACCTTTTTGGGTGTGCCCGCCCTGGGCCAACAGATCCGCACGGACATCCCCGGCGTGCGCTGTTGGTTTCCTGTGCCCATGGAAGAAGGCAAGTTCACCATCGCCATGGCGCCGTTTGTCACCGTGGACGAGGGTGGGCGCGCCCATATCACGCAGGATGGGCGCAAGCTGGCGCAGTTGCTCTATACCCGGCTGGAGAACAGCTTTGCAGAACTCGACCTGAACGTGCCCTATGAACTGCGCGGCCCGCACTCCACCTGTCCGGTGACGGGCGGCGACCGCGAGGCGCGCGCCGCCTCTGCCGAGGAACTGGCCGCCACCCTGGGGGCCGATGTGGTGATCTATGGCGCATTGGTCAAAAAAGAGGACAGCGCCGAACTTCAGCCCGAATTTTATGTGGCCTACCGCGGCTTCACCGAGGCCGCCGACCTGGTCGGCCCACACGAACTGGGCCGCCCAGTGCGCGTGGATGTGCCGGTCCAGGCGCAAACGTTGGAAGGGGTCGCCGAGCATCCTGTCAACGCCCGCGCCAAGGCCCTGAGCCTGATCGCCTTGGGGCTGGCAAGCTACGCATTGGACGACTACAGCCAAGCCTTTGCCTATTTTGAGGCGGCAGAGCAGACCCCCAACTGGCCCACCAGCGCCGGCAAAGAACTGGTCTATCTGCTGCTGGGCAATGCCAGTTCGCAACTGGCCGCCACGACGCTGGATTCCGCCTATGTGGATGAGGCGTTGGACTATTACGACACGGCGCTGGAGATCGCTCCCGACTTTGCACGCGCCTTGGCGGGCAAGGCCGCGGCCACCTATCAACTGGCCCTGGGCGATCTGGAGACACGCCGCGGCAGCCAGGTAGACCCGGCGCTGCTCGACGAATCCGAAGCGATCTATCGTGCCGTGCTGGAAACGTCCGCCCCTGAAGCCGCCGAGATCGACCTCAAGGTGCATTTTGGCCTGGGCCAGATCTTCCTGGTACGCCACTATTTGGAGGGCGGCGACTGGCCGGCGCAGGCACGCGCAGAGTTTCAGGCCATGCTCGACCGCTACGCCGCAGGCGGTGTGCGCAACGCCACGTTGATCGGCCATGCCTATGCGCGCCTGGGGCTGATCAGCGCCCAGATCGACCAAGACCCCGCCGCGGCCATCCCGTTCTATGCGGAGGCCGTCCGCCTGGTCAGCCCGCGCTGGCAGGCGCAGTATGAAATTGACCTGGGCGATCTCTATGCCTCCACGCAAGACCCCGCCACGGCGCGCGCCCACTATGAAGAAGCCCTGGCCGTGGCCGAACGCTACAGCAACGAGGCGTTGATCGACCGCGCCGAGAAGCGCTTGGCGGCCCTGCCCTAGCCCGCAGGAATAGACCCTGGCACGGATGCCCACAAGGAGGACCCGATGAAACGACTTTGGCTGCTGGCGCTGCTGGCGCTGCTGGCCCTGGCCTGGCTGCCCGCGCCCGGCGTCGCGGCGGCGACATGCAGCGATGCGGCTGAACTGGTGGAGACCGAACTCGACCCGGCAGACGGCATGGCGCTGCCCGACGACGCCGTGACCGTGACCTGGACGGTGCGCAACGCCGGCGACTGTACCTGGGACCGCAACTACCGGCTGCTCTTTGTCAGCGGCGACCGGCTGGGCGGGTCGCGCACGGCGCGGCTGCGCACCACGGTCACCCCCGGGGCCACGCTGACGATCAGTCTGGACCTGACCGCGCCCGCCGAGCCGGGCAGCTACAGCGGCATCTGGCGGCTGCGCGGGCCGGAGGGTGCGACCTTTGGCCCCGATCTGTCCATGACGATCCAGGTGGGCGACGCCGTCGCGGCCGGCGGCGACGTGGTCTTGCCCGAAGTGCTGGCCTTTGGCGGAATGGGCGGCGGCGGCGAAGACGAGTTCATCGACCCCTGCGTCGCCGCCGATGGCTTTCTCCTGGCCGAACCGGGCATCGCCTTTGACGCCTCGGCGCTGCCCTATCGCTACGCCAATCTCTATGTGTGCGGCTTCGCCGAAGGCAGTGAGTTGGCGGTCATGGTCACCAACCCGAACAGCGAAGTCTTCTCGCGCACCTATACGGTCGAGGCGGCCCGCATCTATACCGACGCCGCGGGCAGCGAGTATGCCCAGACATGGATAGCCGCCGGCCTGCGCTGGCCCGAACAAGCGCCGGTTGGCGTCTGGGACGTGGCGGCGGGCGACGGCGAGACCGAAGTCGTCACGCAGTTGGAAATCCAGGAGCCGGAGCCGCCCGACCCCGAATTCGATACGGACTTCCCCAGCCTGGATAATTACCCCGACGGCCCGATCGACCCCTTTGCCGCGGCCCAGGGCTGCAACTACGCCTATGCAGCGGGCGCGGCGATGGTCGTCGAAGGGGCGCGGCTGCCCCCCGATGCTAATCTCCACCTGGCGCTCTATCAAGAGCGCATGTTCAACGGCTATCTGGTGACCGAGCAAGTGGTTCATACCGCAGCCGACGGGACGCTGCGGCTGGGCTATGTCGCGCCGCCGCCTGGAACCTATCACCTCATGCTGATCAACCGCGTGGACCCATCGGGCTATCTGGAGGACGATACCACCTATTTTGCCTACTTTGGCGACGACAGCGCGTCGAGTTGCTTTACGGTAGTGCCGTATGACGACAACCCCGTCCCCTGGCGTCTGGCCCTTGCCCAGGGCGAACCGGGCAGCGCCAATGTAGCGGCGGTGTCGATGGAGAGCGGCGGGACCCTTTACAGTTCCTATTTTGGCGAGTGCGACACCACTAATCCCGCCTGGTGGCCCGACGGTGTCTGGCTGCTCTATACATCCAACTGTGTCGAAGGCGAACCGGACCCGGACACCGGCTGGGTTCCGTTGGTGGCGGGCAGCTATGACCTCTATGCGCGCGAGATCCCCTTTGGGCAGCACCAGTGGAGTGAGGAAGGCGAGACGATCCAGCTCACAGCCACGCCTGACCTTGACGAGACCGAACCCGCGGCCGGCATCGACGGCGTCATCGTCTATCGCCAAGCGCCCGCAGGCACGCCGGTGGAAGAGAGCGGCGCGCTGTGGAGCCTGAGCGTGGAAACAGGCGAAAGCGTGGATTTGGGCTTGGTGGGCCGCGCGCCTGCCTGGTCGCCCGACGGCGCACAACTGGCGTTTATGTCCGACGTGGACGGTGCGTGGCAAGTCTATGTCTATGATGTCGAGACGGCGACATTCTGGCAGGCGGACGAAAGCTGTCCCTCCGCCTGCCGTTTCCCGGCCTGGTCGCCGGATGGCCGCAGCCTGATCTACAGCAGCACGGTATCGGAGCGCGATTTAACGCCGGCAGCCTTGTGGGTGGTTCCGGCGGAGGGGGGTCGGGCGCGGCGGCTGCTCAACGGCCCCTACGATCACCCCGCCTGGAGCGAAGAAGGTTGGATTGGCTTCAGCGGCCCCGATGGTTTCTACCGCATGCCGGAGAACGGACGCGCGCCCGATGTAGAACGCTATCTCTACAGCCAACTTGACCTGGGCGGCCCGCTGCGCGAGCCGGTTTGGTCGCGCTGATCTCGCAGGTACTCGACGGCTACTTGGCGACCCAGCGGTCGCCCTTCTTCTCATACTTGTCTTTGACCGCAGCCCAGGCCACGGCGTGCGCCGTCTCTTCTCGGCTGCGGCTGTCGCGCCGTTCTTCGGGCCGGTCATACTGATCCCAGGCGCTGTTGAAGGCCGCGCGATAGATCTCCTGGGCGTGTTTGGGCAGGTTGTCTTTCACGCTGTCGGGCAGGTCTCTCAGATTGTCATACGGCATAGGAACCTCCATCGAACAAATGCGCCGGAAGCCTTAGGGGGCTTCCGGCGCGCTGCAAATTGCCGGCTAGGGCCAACTACATATCACGAATTACATGTTACGAATGAGGTTATCGACCTCACGGTGCGCCCGCTCCTTAGTATAGCCATAGCGCTCCTGCAGCAACCCCTCGAACTCGGTGCGCGCGCCGCCGATCCGGTCCAAATCATCGTTGGTCAGATCGCCCCATTTCTGCTGGATCTGGCCGCGCAGTTGTTTCCACTTGCCCTCAAAGATATCGCTGTTCATCTGTGTCTCTCCTTGGCAAAGCTGCCTGTGTGACCTCACGAGGTACTGATCATATGAGGTCCTGATCATATAAGGTTCTGATCGGTTCCGAACCCCGTGGGCCGGAACGTGAATCGCGTCTGGCCGGGCCGGTTGAGCGCCTTTACAACTTGCGACCCAACTCACGACTCACAGCGCCAGCATATTCATCTTAGGCGCAGTTGGCGATGCATCGCTTCACAGCGAGGGGATACAAGCAGGGGTAGAACAGACATATAAGCCATCCTGGCATGGCGCGTCTTGCGCTGCCGGGGGAGCAATTCCCCCCGATCCCAGCGCCAGGTCGTTTACGGCCTGGCTAAAGGACGACGCCCGCTCAAGCGGGCTGGGGAGCGTGAACCGTAGCGGCGGTTTTCCAACCGCCGTCTGGAAGACGCCACATGCGCGCTACAGGTGACATCGAAAACCGCGCCTGCGCGACAGCCCCCTTCAGGGGGCGTTGCTGTGTAGTCCGGCAGCTTTAGCTCCGGGCCGCTCTGGGCGAGCGGACAGGGTGAGCAGCGGGCGCAAAAAAAAGCGACCTCCTTGGGCAGGCCAGAGGGACAGCCCCTACCGCCCAAGGAGGCCGCGTGACCGTTGAGCGCGCGGTCACTTGTCGTCTATGCAGCCGTCAGACCCGCGAGGGTCGCACGGTCGAACTGTCTGGATGCTCTAGAAATAGCCAAGCAGCCACAGGATCAGCACGATGATCAGGATCGCGCCGAGCAGACCGCCCGGCGCATAGCCCCAACTGCGGCTGTAGGGCCAGGCGGGGATCGCCGCCAACAGCAGGATGACCAAAATGATCAACAGAATCGTCGCCATCGTTCTTGCCTCTCTTCCTTGCTGGATTGTGGATTATGAGATAGGGACATCCACATAACCTTACGCCCTTGGACTACGCCGGCCTCGACCAGCGTCCACGGGCCATGACAGATCGACGCCACGGGTTTCTTCTGTTCGAAGAAGTCACGCACAAACTGGACAGCCTGTTTGTTCATGCGCAGTTTGTCGGGGTTCATCAAGCCGCCCAGCAGCAGCGCATCATAATCGTTCGCCTTGGCGCGCTCGACTCTTTTCCCTATCACGGCTAAAGCCACGCCGTGCCCCTGCGCGGCTCACAGGCTCCAGGCTGATAGCCTACTGGATTTTGCACCACAGGTCGATACGCCGCGATAGGCACGGGAGATACAGCGAGGGATAGAAGGGGCTGGAACTGCCCGGCGGTTCGAATCGTTTGAAAAACTATGCAACCTTCTCCAACTCAAATCGCCGTTTTGCTCATGGCGCTGCTGGTCGCCGCCGGGCTGCCCGGTCGTGCCCAGGCGCAGCGCGCCACGCCTTGCGCCCAAGAGGTGATCGTCCAGGCGGGCGACACACTCTCTACCATCGCCGCCGCCACCCTGGGCAGCCAGCAGGCCTATCAACGCATCGTGGACGCCACCAACGCCCAGGCCGCGGTGGATGGTAGCTTTGCGCGCATCGCCGATGCCAACTCGCTGGCCGTCGGCTGGAAGCTCTGTATTCCACCTGCCTCGCTGCCCGGCGCGGCGGATGTGCCGCCTGCCCCCGACCCGCTGCGGCTGGACACGCTGGCGGTCGACGACCTGCTGGAATTGGTGGACGCCGCCACGTCGATCAACGCCGCGCTGTCAGCGCGCGCCGGCCCCGACGGCATCCACCCGCTGACGGTGGACTATCTGCGCCGCCAGCGCTATCCCGGCAGCGCGCTCGCCGTCGAGCAGCTTCTTGGCTCCGGCAGCAACTATACGCGCGCCATCGTCTCCTATCGCTCTGAAGGGCTGAAGATCAACGCCCTGCTCACCGTGCCGGTGGGGCCGCGCCCGCCCAGCGGCTGGCCGGTGGTGATCTTTAACCACGGCTATGTGCCGCCCGCGCAGTATCGGCCCGACGAACGCTATATGGAATATGTCGACTCCTTTGCGCGCGCCGGTTATATTGTGCTGCGCCTCGACTATCGCGGCCACGGCGCATCCGAGGGCAAGGCGTACGGGGCCTATGGCGACCCCGGCTATATGATCGACGTGCTCAACGCCGTAGCTTCGATTAAACAGTACGCCGACGCCGACCCCAACCGCATCGGCATGTGGGGCCATTCGATGGGCGGCTATCTGACACTGCGCGCCATGGTGGTGAGCGGCGACATCCAGGCCGGGGTGATCTGGGCCGGGGTGGTGGCCTCCTATGCCGACCTGCTCTCGCTCTGGGCCGACTTTGCCGGGCTGAACATCTCGCAGCAGGCGCGTGAGTGGCAGTCGGCGCTGGTCGAAACCTATGGCACGCCGGAGACCAACCCTGACTTTTGGAGCGCGATCTCGGCCAACAGCTATCTGGGCGATCTCTCCGGCCCGGTGCAGCTTCACCATGGCGTGGCCGATGCCGTCGTGCCCAAGCTCTTTTCCGACCTGCTCTATCAAGAGATCCTGAGCGCGGGCAAACCGGCGGAGTATTACACCTATGCCGGCGACGGCCACAACATCGCGCGCAATTTTGAGACCGCCATGGCGCGCTCGGTGGCGTTTATGGACGCGCATGTGAAGGGGAAGCAGCCTCGCGCCGGGAACTAAACGCCCCCAAATTCGTCCAATAAGGGCGCGGGCAAAGACCGGTTAGCGCGGGTCTTGTCCCGCGCCCTATCTATTGGCGCTGTATCCCTATCGATTGGCGCGCTGCCCCTGGGCAGGTTAAATGACATGAACTCACCAGGACACAGCGTGGACCGTTGAAATGAGGCGATCCCCATGAAGCGAATCACACGGACAGCCCAGCGGCGGGCGCGCCCACTTGGGCTGTGGCTTACCCTGCTGTTGGCGCTGCTGCCCGCGCTCCAGGCGCAGCCTGTTGCGGCCCAGCCTGTCACCCCCGAACGGGTCACCTATGACATCTTTATGCCCTGGCTGATGGGCGCACCCAGCCAGGAGGTCAAGACGGTCGACAGCCTGGTCTTGGGCAAGCCCGCCCTGGCCGAAGCCGAGGCCGGCAAACCCCCGCTGCCCCCATCCGGCACGACGCAGATCGAGCCGCCCCCGCCCGGTGAACCGCGTATGGCGGGCGCGCCGGACGGCCCCAAGGACGGCCCGCCTTTTGTGCCCGCGGCGGCGGAGGGCTGGTCGACGCTGATGAGCGAAGGCTTTGAGGGCGACTTCCCCAGCGCCGGCTGGCGTGTGGTCGACGACTCCGGCGTCTCCGGGCGCGAGATCACCTGGGACGACGACGACTATCGCCCGCGCAGCGGCAACTGGAGCGCGTGGGCGGCCAACGGCGGCAAAGATGGGCTGGACCCCGCCACCTATCGCTATGCCAACAACATGCGCGCTTGGATGATCTATGGCCCCTTTACGCTGGCCGAAGCGGCCCAGGCCACGATGACCTTTGACTATTGGAACCGGTCGGAGCGCAACTATGATTGGTTCGGCTGGTACGCCTCGGCAGACGGGGTCAACTTCCACGGCTGGCGCGTCAGCGGCGATTCGGGCGGCTGGCGCACGGTCAGCTTGGACCTGTCCGCCGTGCCTGTGGCGGGCGACCTGCGCGGCGACGCGACCGTCTGGCTGGCGTTTGTCTTCCGCTCGGACAACGCCGAGGTCGAGGCCGGCCCCTTTGTCGACAACGTGGCGCTGCAGCAGGCGACGGGCGGCGCCTGTCCCGACCAAGCGCGCGCCGAATATTTTCCCAACCCCGACCTGGCCGGCGCGCCGGTCTTGACGCGCTGCGAAAGCTGGCCGATCAGCTACGAGTGGAGCAGCGGCAGCCCGGCCCCCTCGCTGCCGGTCGACGGCTTTAGCGCCCGCTGGACGGGCACGGTGGCGCTGCCCGCGGGCCGCTATACCTTCCTTGCCACGGTGGACGATGGGCTGCGCCTCTGGCTGGACGACAAGCTGGTGCTGGATAGCTGGCGCGAGCAGAATATCACGCTCGAAGCGTCGGCGGAGGTCAGCGCCGGGGTCCACCGGCTGCGGGTTGAGTATTTTGACAAGACCGGCAACGCCAAGGTGCAAGTCAACTGGATCGCGGACAGCGCCTGCCCGCCGATCAGCGAATGGCGCGGCGAATATTGGGCCAACAAGCAACTGAGCGGCGCGCCGGCGCTCTGCCGCAACGATGCCAACATCGATTTCGACTGGGGCAGCGGCAGCCCGTCCGCCGCGCTTCCGGTGGACAACTTCTCCGTCCGTTGGACGCGCACAGTCAACTTCAATGCCGGAACCTACCGCTTCTATCTGCGCGGCGACGACGGTGTGCGGCTCTGGATCGACGACGCCTTGGTGATCGACGAGTGGCGCGACCAGTCGCCGACCGAGTTCACGGCGACACGCACGCTCAGCGCCGGCAGCCACAAGCTCAAAGTCGAGTACTACGAGGCTGAATATGGCGCGAGCGTCAAGCTGTGGTGGGAGGTTGCGCCCAGCAACACCGTGGTGATCAGCAACCGCCCGGCCTTTGACACCTGTTTCCTGCCCACGCCGGGCCAGATGGCGGCGTGGTGGGCTGGCAGCCCCTATTCTGAGGCCAACCTCTATATCGGCGGCGCCAACCGCGGCTGTGAATCGCACAACGCACGCTATCTCAACGCCCAGTGGGTCGAAACGGTGGGCAATCAGGGCTGGAACTTCATTCCCACCTGGGTGGGGCCGCAAGCGCCCTGCACCAACTTTGTCTCGCGCATGAGCAACAACTCGTCCGAAGCCTATGCTCAGGGGCGCAGCGAGGCAGAGGCCGCGGCCCGCGCCGCCCAAGCGTTGGGGCTGACCAATTCCGGTCTGGGGGGCACGGTCATCTATTATGACATGGAACCCTACGACATCCAGGGCTATCCGCAAGTGCCCAACTGCCGCGGCGCGGTCAACGCCTTTGTCGACGGCTGGGCCGACCGGCTCAATGAACTGGGCAACCGCGCCGGCGTCTATGGCGCGTCGTGCGCCTCGCACATGTCCGACTGGGCCGGGCTGACGCATGTGCCCGACGACATCTGGCCGGCGCATTGGGTCGATACCAGCTATAACCCCAATATCACGGTCTGGGATGTAGCCTGCATCGACAACTCGCTGTGGAGCGACCGCCAGCGCATTCGCCAATACGCCGGGGATCACAACGAGACCTACGGCGGGGTGACGATCTACTTGGACTCGAATATCGTGGATGGCCGCGTGGCGGGCAAGAACCCGCGGCGCGGCGCCGCAGCCACGAGCGCTCAGGCCGCCACGCGGCCCGAACCGCTGCGCGGGCTGGAACTGCTGCCCTCCGGCGCAGGCTGGCTGCTGACTGCCCGGCAGCTCAGTTGGACGATGGACGGCGGCGCCGCCTGGCACGCCATCACCCCGGCTGAAGCCGCAGGCCAGACGCTGCGCGCCGCCGACTTCCTAGACGAGCAGCACGGCTGGCTGGTCTGGGCCGGAGCGCCTGACGCCGAAAACCGTTCTGCGCTCTTTGTGGCGGCGACGGGCGACGGCGGCGCCACCTGGCAGACCACGCCGTTGAGCGTCTTTGACCCGGTGGACCCCAACTCCACGCAGTCGCCGGTCGAGATCAGCTTTGTCGACAACCAGACCGGCTGGATTGCGATCCAGTTGGCATCGAGCGTCAACTTCAGCCAAGCCGCGCTCTTTGGCACGCGCGACGGCGGGCAGAGTTGGTCGGCGCTGACGCTGCCCAGCGCCGGGATGCTGCGCTTTGTTGATGCGGTGCATGGCTGGCTGGTGGGCGGCGCGGCGCATGAGACGCTCTATCGCACGGCGGACGGCGGGCAGAGTTGGACGGCCGCCACGCTGCCGGCGGAGGCGGCGCGGCTCACCTATCACCGGCCCGCCTTTGGCGATGCCCAGAGCGGCGTCGTGCCGGTGACACAGATGCAGGACGGCAGCGCGCGGCTGCTTTTCTACGCCACGGCCAACGGCGGGGAATCGTGGACGCCGGCGGCCTCGCTGCCGCTGTCAGGCACGCAGGCCGTAGTCGACGCAGCCGCGCCCGACCAGTGGTGGGTCGCGGACCCGGCCTCGGGCAAGCTCCATCAGGTGCGGCTGGACCTACAGGATAGCGCTGCAGGCGCGGAAGTCAGCAGCCGCGACCTGCTGCCGGGGGTGACGGACCTCGCCTTTGTCGATGGCGGGCAAGGCTTGGCCGCGGCGCGCAGCGCGACCTGTTTTGGCGACAAGACCGGCGCTACCCCGGACGATCCCTTCCGCTGTGTCTGGCAGCAGTCGCTGGTGCGCTCCACCAACGGCGGGCAAAGCTGGCAGGAAAGCAGCCTCAAGCCCTGACAGGCAGAACAATCTGACAGGCTAGACCACAGGCCAGGGGGCGTTCGCCCCCTGGCCTGTTCGCGCGTGGGGGTTGAATCTTGGCCGATATTTAACCGTCTATTATAATATAGATGGTTAAATAGGGGTGGCGCACAAGCGGTCGCCTGCACGCTACGGCGATTGCGCGCTACGGATAGCAGCAACGGCAGAAAGGATGTGTACAGTGGATGCTTTGTTGACACTGGAACGGCAGTTTGTGCGATGGCTTGCCAAAGATCTGCGGCAGCGCATGGTGCGCCGCGCCGCGCTGGCCGCGCAGCACGAGTTCGTCCGTCGCTGCCCCGACTGGCACGCCGCCCTGTTCGACGAGCATTTTGTGCGCACCTGGGCGCTTCCCTTGCTGGCGGAGGCGGCGGACAATACATGTCTGCCCGCTACGCTGCTCGCCGCGGCCTGGGCGCACCAGTTCGGCGGCACGCAGGCAGACCATCGCCGCCGCCAGGCCGAGGCCATGCCCATCGCCGCCTGCTATCTGCAATTGGTTGCAGAGGCGTTGCAGATCGAGTATGATGGCGCAGCGTGGCGCGGCCAGCCGGACCTCTATCCGGCAGGCTGATCCGCCCGCACAACATGAACGCAAGGGGAAGACAATCACGGTCGAGGTGGCTGTCTCCTTTTGAGTAGCCGTTGGGTAGATCGCGCACCAGCGGAGAGAGGAAGAGAGCATGGTACGGCGGCTGCGGGAAGAGTTCTACTACGGCTGGATCGTGGTGGGCGTGACGGCGTTGGTTTTGATTGCGTCGGCGGGCGTACGGTCTGCGCCAGGGGTCATGCTGCTGCCCCTCCAGGCCGAGTCGGGCTGGAGCCTGGCTGCCATCTCCGCCGCGATCTCCACAGGGCTGCTGCTCTTTGGCTTTAGTGGACCGGTCAGCGGCGCGCTGATGGACCGCTTTGGTCCACGGCGGCTGGTGCTGGCAGGGCTGCTGTTGACAGGCGGGAGCCTGATCGCCAGCGCCAATATGACCCAGCTTTGGCACCTCTATCTCTTCTGGGGCGCGCTTGGCGGCATCGGCACCGGCCTCATGGCGACCGTTTTGGGCGCGACGGTGGCGGCGCGCTGGTTTGTGGCCCGGCGCGGGCTGGTGGTCGGCATCTTTGGCGCGGCGACCTCGGCAGGACAGTTGATCTTTGTGCCGCTCCTCATGCGGTTGGTCTTGGGGCTGGGCTGGCGCACGAGCACGCTCTGGCTGGCGGGTATCCTGCTGGTGCTGCTGGTTCCGGTGGTCCTCTTGATGCGCAACGACCCGGCAGAGCTTGGGCTGCGCCCCTATGGCGCGCCCAGCGGGCCGCTTCCTGTCCTCCCGCCACTCGAAAGTATGGCCGCGGTGATGGGCCGCGCCACACGCACGCCGGAGTTTTGGCTGCTGGCCGGGACCTTTTTTATCTGCGGCTTTACGTCGAACGGGCTGGTGGGCACGCACCTGATCCCCTACGCAGTAGACTGCGGCATCAGCCAGATCACCGCGGCCAATATGCTGGCGCTGATGGGCGCGATGAACTTCGCGGGGACGATCCTCTCCGGCTGGTTGACCGACCGCTACGACGCACGCAAGCTGCTGGCGGTCTATTACAGCTTCCGCGGGTTGTCGCTGCTCCTGCTGCCCTGGATCACCACCCCCGCCGGGCTGGCCTTTTTCGCCATCCTCTTTGGGCTGGACTATATCGCCACGGTGCCGCCTACGGTCAGCCTGGTAGCCGATACGTTTGGCCGGCGCAATGTGGGTACGGTCTTTGGCTGGGTCTTCTGCGCCCACCAGATCGGCGCGGCCTTGGCGGCATGGATGGGCGGCGTGGCGCGCGAGACGGCAGGCGACTATGGGTTGGCCTTTTTGACCGCGGGCGTGCTGGCGGTGGCCGCGGGGCTGATGGCGCTGCGCATCCGCCGCCAGGCCACACTGCCGCCTACGGCGCCGGCAAGCGTCGCGGCGTAGGGATTCTCCCAGGATAAACCAAAACAACGGGGACGACGATGAAGTGGAAATGGATCGCGATCCATGCCGCAGTGGTTCTATTGATTTTGCTGGCCGCGCTGTCGCCCTTGATCGCGACGGCGATTGCGGGCCGCATTGCCGATGCCAACGGCTGCGAACTGCATGAAGGCTTTGTCAACCCCTGTGTCATCGACGGCGTAGACCGCGGCCAAGACCTCTATACCACAGCCATGCTGGGCTGGCTTGCCATCGCCACCGTTCCGATCGGCCTGGCCGCCGCCGCGGTCTATCTGCTTGTCGTCGTGGTCGTGGCGCTCGTGCGCCGCAACCGTAGGGCAGTAGCCAGTGGGGGCAGAGGGGAGGATTCACCGCCGGCGGCACGGCGGGTCTAGGCCTCGCGGTCTATACCTCGCAGTCGAGATCGAGCAGAAAGATCTCTTCCAGCCCGTCCTCCTCGTCGATGTGCGAGCCGATCTTGTGAAAGTCAAAGTGCTGCGCAATGCGCTGCGAGGGCAGGTTGTCCGGACGAATCGAAAGCACAAAACGCCGTACCCCGTGCTCCTGCGCCGCCCAGGCCATCAGCGCCGCGACCACTTCGGTGGCGTACCCCTGCCGCCGGAACGCCGGGAAGATCTCATAGCCCATTTCGACCCCTCCCGGCGCTATCGGCTGCAGATAGTCCGGCCCAGGCGCCGTGTGAAAGCCGGCGCGCCCGATCATGCGGCCGGTGGTGCGCAAGATCACGGCGCGCAGCAGCCAGGGTTCGAGCGTGGGGTCGGCGTGCAGTTGCGCCAGCCGCCGGCTGACCCACGCCTGGGGCTGCCATTCGGGCGGCAGCGGATGGCCCAGCCGGCGGGCTGCGCCGGCGGCATCCCCCTCCAAAAAGGCTTCCAGAAACGGTACGCCCAGCGGCAGCAGATCCAACCGCTCGGTTTGAATGACGCCTGCGCTTCCTGCACGCGCTGGATTGGACATCGGTTGCTTTCTGCGGACACGCCGTACTGCCAATTCCCCACTCCCGATTTCCTTTTGGTACAGCCGCCAAAGGCGACATTCTCTCTGCCCCGTAGGGACACGAACTATCGTGTCCCTACCCCCCGCTGCCTACTCCCCTAATCTCATCCAGATGACGCTCTAAGTCGGCGGCGTGGGTGATAGGACCGAGCACTACGCGGCGGACGACGCCCTGGGGGTCGATAAAGAAGGTGGCCGGCAGGCCGCTCACGCCAAACTGGCGGCCCCAGCCCACTGTGTCCGGCCCGTTGGGATAGCTTACGCCATACTCGGCTAAAAAGGCGCGCGCCGCGGCTTGCGTATCCTGCGTGTTGACGCCGATAAAGGTGATCTCCGCCTGGTGGGCGCGCCAGGCCGCTTCCAGTAAGCCGGCTTCCGCCCGGCACGGCTCGCACCAACTGGCCCAGAAATTGACCACCACCCCGCGGCCGCGCAGGTCGGCCAGGGCGATGGGGTTGCCGTCAAACGTGGTGATCGCCAGCGGCGGGGCCGGCCGGCCGGTCATCCCCGAACGATGCTCGGCGCGCTGCAGAAAAAAGACGCCCACCCAGGCCAGCCCCAAGACGAGGATGACCGGCAGCAGCCGCCATCGGCTGCGCGGACGCTCGTCCGCTGCGCCCGGATGAGCGTCATGTGAGATCGGGGTCATGCGCTAGACGGAGGACCCCTTGCGCCCGCCCTCGATGTTTTTCCAGGCGGCGACCACGGCCACCGTGATGGCCGCGGCAAAAAACATCTCGGCGATGGCCTGCGGGATGATCGGGATCACCGCGGGCAGCGTGAGATAGCCGCGCAGGATCGCCATGCCCAAGACCAGCACGGTGTTGGTGAGCGTGCCCAGCACGCCGGAGACGATCAACGCCAGATATTCATTGCGCCCGCGTAGCGAGGCATAGCTATAGTAGGCCACCACGCCGATAAAGAGCCGGGGGAAGATCGACACCAGCGGGTCTTTGAAGAGCGGCACGGTCGCCTGCAAAAAGCTGAAGATGCCAAAGATCAGCCCGACCAGCAGCCCCACCAGCGGCCCTTCCATCACGCCGCCGATGATCGC
>JADLFO010000142.1 GCA_020845455.1 Caldilineaceae bacterium | reverse complement strand
TTGCCTATCTGTTAAAAATGTATCCCCGTTTCTCCGAGACTTTTATTGTCAACGAAATGTTGGCCCATGAGGCGGCCGGCGCGCACATCGCCATCTATTCGCTGCGCGCGCCCATTGACGGCCGTTTTCATGCGACCTATGCCCAGGTGCAGGGCGAGGTCCATTATGTCCCGGACGGCGATATGCGCCATACGCTCTTCTGGCAAGCGCTGCACGCTGCCGCGGCCCGCTATCCGTCGCTGTGGGGCGCCCTGCAGGAAAATCCCCATTTGGGGGCGCGCGAGGTTGTCCAGGCCATTTGGCTGGCAGATGCCTTTGCGCAGAGCGACCGACGCCCCGATTGCATCCATGCCCATTTTGGCTCAATCGCCACAAGCGTGGCTTGGCTGGTCAACCGGCTCACGGGCATCCCCTATGTCTTTACAGCCCATGCCAAAGACATTTACCAGGAGGAAGTCATCGCCGAGGACCTGCGGCGCAAGATGCACGATGCGCAGCAGGTGATTACCGTGAGCGACTTCAATGTTCATTATTTGACGGAAAGCATCGGCGTCGCACCGTCCAAAGTCCGGCGTGTCTATAATGGGCTGGACCTGGACAGCTTCCCCTATCGGTCGCCGCGCGTTCGCTCGCGGCGGCTGGTGGCAGTGGGCCGGCTGGTCGAAAAAAAGGGCTTTGATGTGTTGGCGGCAGCGTGCGCCCTGTTGGCTGCGGCAGATACCCCAATTCCCTGCGAAATCATCGGCGCCGGTCCCCTGGAGGCGGATCTGCGAGCGCAGATCGAGACATTGGGCGTCGGTGAATGGGTAACGCTGCGCGGTCCGCAGCCCCAGCACATTGTCAAGGCGGCTGTGCAGGAAGCCGCGGGCTTTGTGGCCCCCTGCGTGGTGGGCAGTGACGGCAATCGCGATGGACTCCCAACGGTTCTGCTGGAGGCGATGGCGCTCGGCACGCCGACCATTTCCACCGATGTGACGGGCATCCCCGAAATCTTGGCGCATGAACAGACCGGCTTAATGGTCGCCCAGCATGATGCGGCAGGGCTGGCCGCGGCCATGCTGCGGCTTGTGGAGGATGGGGATCTGCGCGTGCGGCTCGCCGAAGCTGCACGCACCCGGATCGAAGCGGACTTTGATATTCGGCGCAACGCCGCGCAGATTCGCAACCTCTATCGCGCCGCCGACCCGTGGCGCGCCGCGCCCGGCCCCAAACAGCCGCGCAAACGCGCCCAAACACGACAGCCCGCCCTGCCTGCCCCTGCGTCTGATCCTGCTCCTGTGCCTGAGCCTGTGCGTGCGTCTATGGGAGCGTCTGTGGGAGCGTCTGTGGGAGCGCCCGCATGACCCCTCCCCAGACGCTGCGGCTGGCCTATCTTTGCGCCGACCCCGGAATCCCGGTCTATGGCTGCAAGGGGGCGTCCATCCA
The DNA here is from genome assembly GCA_020845455.1 of Caldilineaceae bacterium. GTDB lineage: Bacteria > Chloroflexota > Anaerolineae > Caldilineales > Caldilineaceae > QEUY01. Next base: position 10,854 of record JADLFO010000142.1, on the reverse strand, counting down.
TGTGCAAGAGATGACCCGCGCCCTCTTGCGCGCCGGGGTCCATGTAGACCTGTTTGCCCGCCGCATAGACGGCCACGCGCCGGTCGGGCTGGAGGATGTTCCGCTCCATGTCTTGCCGCCTGCGCCCAAAAGCCGCGATGCGGCCGCGCGCGAAACTGCACTGTTGGCGGGCAATGGGGACGTGATCAAGACATTGGCCGCGGCGGGGCCTTTTGATGCTGTCTACGAGCGTTATTCGCTCTGGAGCTATGCGGGCATGGCCTTTGCCGCAGAGACCGGGATCCCTGGGCTGCTGGAGGTGAACGCCCCGCTGATCGAGGAGGAGCGCACGCACCGCACGTTGGTCCATGAAGAACAGGCGGAGGCCGTGGCGCGGCGGGTCTTCGACGAGGCAGCAGCACTGCTGCCGGTGTCGGAGGGGGTGGCCGATTGGCTGCGCGCCTATGTCGCGGCGGACAAGATTCAGGTCACCCCCAATGGGGTAGACCCAGCGCGCTTTGCCCATGCCGCGCCGACGCCGGCCTTCCCGTCCGCCGCGGGAGGGGGCTTTACGATTGGCTTTGTCGGCACCCTAAAGGCGTGGCACGGGCTGGAAACGTTAGTTGACGCCTTTTGCAGACTGCGCAGCCAAGACCCTAGCTGCCGGCTTCTCATTGTCGGCGACGGCCCATGCCGCTCGGACTTGGCCGCCCGGCTGGCCGCGGGCGGCGCACTAGAGGCCACCCATTTTACCGGCGCGGTGGAGCATGACGCGGTGCCGGCCTGGCTGCAGACAATGGATGTCGCCGTCGCCCCCTACCCGATGCTGGCAAATTTTTATTTCTCGCCCCTCAAGCTCTATGAGTATATGGCCGCGGGGCTGCCTGTGGTCGCAAGCAAGATCGGGCAGATCGGCGACGTGGTGAAGCATGAGCAGAGCGGGCTGCTCTACCCGCCGGGAGATGTGGATGCGCTGGCGGCGGCGCTGGCCCGTTTGCAGGGCGACCCGGCGCTGGCCGCACGCTTGGGCAAGACGGCCCAGTCCCAGGTATGGGCTGCCCATACCTGGGACCATGTGGCCGCACGCATCGTCACCTTGATCCGGGCGCAAGGGATCCGGCCGCAAGGGATCCGGCCGCAAGGCCCAACTGCCGCCGAAAGTTCCGCTCCCCCCACGCTCCCCAAACCACAGACCCAACCACAGACCCAACCACAGACCAAATCACAGCCTAAACCGCGCCCCAAACCGCAAAAACGGAAAGGGGCGGAGGGGACCCTCCGCGCTTTTTTTAACAGCACGCTGCCAAGCTTTGGCCGCATTCTCTATGCCCTGCGCGGGCAGATCCGCCGGGAGTGGCGGCTGCTGCTGGCGGCGCTTGTCGCCATGCTCGCGGGCGTGGGGTTTCGTCTGCTGGAGCCGTGGCCGCTCAAGGTCGTCTTTGATTATTTGAGCCAGGGGTCTGTACAGGGGCTTCCCCCCATGCAGGCAAACCGGTTGACAGGGCTTGACGCCAACACGCTTCTGATTGGCGCGGGGCTGGCCTTTGTCGTGATTGGTCTGTTGCGCGCCGGGGCAAGCTATCTAAACACCGTCAGCCTCGCGTTGGCGGGCAACCGCGTGCTGACCCGTGTGCGCGCCGATCTCTTCCGCCACCTGCTGCGATTGCCCCTGTCATTTCATGAGCAGCGGCGCACAGGCGACCTGCTCAACCACCTAACCGGCGACATCGGCCGGCTGCAAGAGGTGGCGGTGACGGCGGTGCTGCCGCTGTTTGTCAATCTGTTGACTTTGGTCGGCATGTTGGGCGTCATGGCCTGGATGAACTGGCGGCTGACCCTGCCGGCGTTGGTTGTTCTGCCCGCCTCCATGTGGATCACAGGGCGGCTCTCCGGGCGCATCCGCAGCGCCGCCCGCAAACAGCGCGAACGCGAGGGCGCGCTGGCCGCCGGGGCCGGCGAGGCATTGGGCGCCATTCGCGCGGTCCAGACCTTTTCGTTGGAACCGCGGCTGGAAGCAGCCTTTCGCGCCAATGACCAAAAAAATCTCAAGGAAGGGGTGCGTACGGCCCGTCTATCGGCCGGTTTAGAGCGGACAATGGATGTGTTGATTGCGTTTTGCACCGGCGGCGTGCTCTGGTATGGCGCAGCCCTGGTGCAAAACGGCGCTCTCTCCTTGGGCGACCTGGTTGTCTTTCTGAATTATCTTAGGACCGCGCTGCGCCCCATGAACGACCTCGCCAAGTATACGGGGCGCATCGCCAAAGCGACGGCATCCGGTGAGCGCGTCCTGGGGTTGCTGGAAACCCCGGTCGCCGTCCACGATGGGCCGCACGACCATTTATCGCACGACCATTTATCGCACGACCATTTAACCGTGCGCCCGGCGCCCGCGCTGCAAGGCGCGGTGCGCTTTGAAGACATAGAGTTTGCCTATCTTCCGGGCTATCCCATTTTGAGCGGGCTGAGTTTCAGCGTGGCGGCGGGACAGCGGGTGGCCCTGGTCGGGCCAAGCGGCGCGGGAAAATCTACGATCACAAACCTGCTGCTGCGGCTTTATGCGCCCCAGCGAGGACGCATCCTCATTGATGACCAGGATATTCGCACCTATACGCCGGCATCGCTGCGCGGCCAGGCGGGGGTCGTCTTGCAAGAAAGCCTGCTCTTTGGGGTCTCTGTGGCGGAGAACATCGGCTATGGGGCAGCCGTGGGCGAGGCGAGCGAAGAGGAGATTGTCGCTGCGGCCAAGATTGCCAATGCCCATGATTTTATCATGGCGCTTCCCCAAGGCTATGCCACTGTTTTGGGCGAGCGCGGCGCAACCCTCTCCGGCGGTCAGCGTCAGCGCATCGCCATCGCGCGCGCGGCGGTGCGCCGCGCCCCGCTGGTGATCTATGACGAACCGACGGCCGGTCTCGACAGTGAGAATGAAGCGGCAGTGACCGCGGCGCTGGAACAGCTCGCCGCGGGGCGCACCAGTTTTTGGATCACCCATCATCTGATGTTGGCCAAAAAGGCGGATCTGATCCTCTATATCGAAGACGGACGTCTGATAGAGCAAGGCGACCATGCGACGCTGCTGGCGCGGCGCGGACGCTATGCCGAACTCTACCGCGCCCAGGGTGCGGCGGACGATTCCCCGCGGGCCGTAGGCGAGCCAATTACAGACCTACGCCGGAAAAATTCCCCCCCAAGCGCCCCCCGCCGCACCCTGACAGCGGAGACAGCCTATGAGCTTGCGCGGTGATCCAACCCCAACCCCAACGCCTGCGGCTGCCGTTGACGGCCTACAAGCGTGGGGCTATGCTGCGCCGTTTACAGAACTGTTGACAATCACGCTCGACGCAACAACCGCAGCCGCCCACTCGCTGCCCGCAGGGGAGTGGCGACTGGCGCGCATTGACCCGCGCGCCGATGATCACGCCCTGCTCGAATATGTCCACGCCGGCGGACGCCATGCAGTCGGCCAATGGTTTGCACGACAGGCGGACTATGCCCACGCGCAACACGCCCTGGCCAAGCTAGACGCCGCCGCGATTGCGGCGTGGCCCGACCGGCAAATGCTCTGGCAGTTGGCCGGGGTAGACGCCAAGCTGCCGGGGCTGGCCCCCCTTTGCCGCGCCGGCGGTGAACTGATCGTCCACCGTCCAACGCGGCGGGGCGTGGTGCGGCACACCCCCGTCGCACTACAGCCGCCGCCCCATCCCCGTGACGCTTCCTCCCAGGGCTCCCCCAATAATTCCGCACACGCCTTCGCACACGCCTTCGCACACGGAGACAACGACCTGTATTATTCCAAAGTAGTGCGCCCCAACCGCGCCGCCAAGTTGGCAGCGACCTTGCAGGCGGTGCGGGATGCGTGCCGACCGGTGGGGATTATGACCCCAGAGGTCGTCGCCGTCGAGGAAGCGGCCGGCGTTGTCACCATGACGGCGCTGCCGGGGCGAAACTTGCTTGAGATAGCGGCCGATTCCGCGCACTGCACGCTTGCCGAGCTAACCGCCTATGGACGGCGCACAGGCGCCGTCTTGGCCGCGCTGCACCGGAGTGCGCTCCCCTGTGAAAAACGGCATGACGCCGCAGCGGAATGTGAGGTAGTGTCGCAGTGGTTGGAACGGCTGGCGTGGGTTGCGCCCACGCTCCATGCCCAGGCGGCCCCCCGTGCAAAAGGGGTTTTTGCGGCGCTTGCCGGCGGCGGTGCGGTCTTTGCGCCGTCGGCGCCGCTGCATCGAGATTGCTACGACAAACAGTTCGTGGTCGGCGCCGGCGATGTCGGTCTCTTGGACTTTGACACGTTCGCATCGGGTGAGGCAGCATTGGATATCGCAAACCTGCTGGTGCATTGCGGGCTGCGCGTCTATGAAAAAGTTACAACCCTAACCCGCGCCCAACATTTGGCGCATGCCTTTATCGAAGGCTATGGGCTTACAAACCAAGAGGCGGCGCGGCTCTCTGCCTATGCCGATGGCTGCCGGCTGCGGTTGCTTTGCGTCTATGGCTGCCGCCCCGGACAAAGAGACGTGGCGGGACGTCTTGCCGCAGACCTGGGGCAAGCCCTGTTGGGCATAGAGTAGGCTATCGTCCATCGGTTCTAAAAAGACACCGCTTCCAAAAAGACACCGCTTCCAAAAAGACACTGCCTCCAAACAGAAAAACAGCGACGATGATACAGGATTGGCTCGGCATGTGGCGGCGCGAGTTCGCCGGGTATACCACGACGACGCTCCAAAAAGACGTGCTGGCCGGGATCACCGTTGCGGCGGTGGCGCTGCCGCTGGCGCTGGCCTTTGGCGTCGCCTCGGGGGCCGACGCCGCCGCCGGGCTGGTGACGGCCATCCTCTCCGGCGTGATTATCGGTCTGCTCGGCGGCGCGCCCTATCAGATCTCCGGGCCGACCGGCGCCATGTCCGCGGTCCTGATCGTCCTTGTCAGCCGCTATGGGCTGGAAGGCATGTGGTTTGCGGCGCTGCTGGCCGGCGCCATGCTCACCCTTCTCGGCGTCTTTCGCCTGGGGCGCGTGGTGGCGCTGATCCCCGGCCCGGTCATCTCCGGCTTTACCAGCGGCATCGCCATCATCATCGCCCTGGGCCAGATTGACAACTTTTTGGGCGTCAAGACCCCGCCCGCCGAGAGCGTGTTCGAGAAGCTGCGCTACTATGGCGAACACGGCGTGTCGCCCAACCTGTATGCGGTGCTGTTGGCCCTCTTGGTCATGGCGACGATGATTCTCTGGCCGCGTTTCCAGCGGGTCCGGCGTATCCCCGGCTCGCTGGTCGGCATCATCCTGGCGACGCTGGTCGTGATCGTCTTTCGTCTGCAGGTCCCCGTGATTGGCGCCATCCCGCGCACGATCCTTCTCGACCACCGCCTCGACGTTGCCTCCATCCCGTGGGCGCGGCTGGGCGAACTGGTCGTGCCTGCCATGTCCATTGCGGCCCTGGGTGCGATTGAAAGCCTGCTGTGCGGCGCGGTTGCGGGCAACATGACCGGCATTCGCCTCAACAACAACCTGGAGCTGATCGCCCAGGGCGTGGGCAACCTGGCGATCCCCTTCTTTGGCGGCGTCCCGGCCACAGCCGCGATTGCGCGCACCAGCGTCAACATCAAGAGCGGCGGCGTCACGCGCCTGGTCCCCATCCTGCACGGCGTGGCGCTGCTGCTGGCCGCGCTGCTGCTGGCGGAGATCATCGGCCAAGTGCCGCTGGCCGCCCTGGCCGGGGTCTTGATCGTGACGGCGTGGCGCATGAACGAGTGGCACACGATCCGCTTCTATTTTAGCCGGCGTCTCAAACACGCCATGTTCGCCTTTGTGATCACCCTTGCGGCTACGGTTGTCTTGGACCTGACCCAAGCGATCCTGATCGGCTTTGGCATCAGCACGCTGATCTTCATGGCGCAGATGAGCGAACTGCGCATCACGCGCCGCCCTGTGGAGACGGAACGGCTCAACGGCGTGGGCGAACAGTTTGTCCATCCCGGCCATAAGGTCGCCGTCTATTACCTGAGCGGGCCGCTCTTCTTTGCCGCGGCGCGGCGTCTGGTCGAATTTGTCGAAAGCAACGATGGGGCCGACGCCACCCTGATCTTGTCGATCCGCGGCGTGCCTCTGATTGACGCCACCGGCGTCGAAGTCCTCCGCGAGATCATCCAGCGCCAGCGCACAGGCGGCGGCGATGTGCTGCTGACCTCGATGGATGACCGTGTGCGCGTCCTGCTGCAGCGCGCCTCGGTGCTCACCGAGTTGGGGCCGGATCACGTCTTTTGGAGTGCGGATAAGGCGATTGCCGCTTTGGGGATGCCGGGCGAAGCGTCCGGCGACGAGACGTTTGCCGAAGACGCGCCCGAACCTGTGATCCCGCCCATCCTGGACACGATCCTCGACACAATCATGATCCCGCCCTTCACCGAGACGATGGCCGGCGCGCCCGCCGAACTGGTGGACGAGGCGCGGCGCGCGTCCGACCCCCTGACGCAGCCCATCCGCCAGGTGATGCGCGCCGAGGTGGTCACCGTGTCGCCGGACACGCCGGCCGCCGAGGTGGTGATGCTGCTGTTGGAGAAGGGCTACCGCAGCCTGCCCGTCGTGGCCGAAAACGGACGTCTGCTTGGCATCATCACCGACGGGGACCTGCTGCGCCGCGCCCATCTGCAAACCCGTCTGGACCTACACGCCGAGCTGTCGGCTGCCGACTGGCAGCGGCAGTTGGCCGACCTGCAGGCCCAGGCCACGACCGCCGCCAATCTGATGAGCGCGCCGGTGATCACTGTGAGCGACGCCGCGCCCTTGCGCGCCGCGGTCGAGAAGATGACGGCGCACCGCCTCAAACGGCTGCCCGTGGTGGATCAAGAGGGGCGGCTGGCGGGGTGGGTCAGCCGCGTGGATGTTTTGCGCGCCTTGGAGCGCCATCAGCCGGTGACGGAGACGGAGCCGGAAACCGTGCGCGCCGGGGCCACGATTGCCGACCTGATGTACCGTGATGTGCCGACTGTGACCGGCGGGGCCACGCTGGAAGAGATCGTGCAGGCCCTGGAGCAGAACCGCCGCCGCCGCGCCGTGGTCGTTGACGACGAGCGCCGCGTCCTCGGCATCATTACCGACGGGGATCTGCTGCGCCGCACCCGGCAGGCCCCGCGCTCCGACCTGATGTCGCGCCTGCGCAGCCTGCTTGTTGGGCAGCCCAGCGGGACGTCGGTCTATCTGCCCCCCGGCGAAACCGCGGCCGAACTCATGACGACCCCGGCGATCACGATTGGGGTGGATGCCGTCCCCGCCGACGCCCTGCGTTTGATGATGCAGCACAGCATCAAGCGGCTGCCCGTGGTGGATCAAGAGGGGCGGCTGGTGGGTCTGCTCGGACGGGGCAGCCTGCTGCACGGGCTGATGGAGAGTGGGCAGTAGGGGCAGAGGGATGCTTCGCGCCGGCTCTCTCTATAGCTCGCTTAAGCGGGCGCGTAAAGCTTCGCGTAGTTAATGCCGGCCAAAACCCACGTCTAAGCGAAGGTTACTTCTCCAGCGCATCGAGCACAGCTTGAGGGTTGCGGGCGATCACGCGCAGATAGCTCTTGGCCGCGCTGTCCGGCTCGCGCACCCCCTGCTCCCAGTCGCGCAGCGTGCCCAGCGGCAGGTGAAAGCGTCGCGCAAACTGGACTTGGGTCATATGCAGGCGTTTGCGGATCTGCTTGGGGTTCGGTATGGGCCGCAGCCGGGCGGCTTCGCTGTCGGTCAGCGGCGGATTGTCCTCGTCCGTAAGCGCGGCCGCCGTCACCTCGGCTTCAGTTAAGCCGTCAAAGCGCGCCCAGTCGCTCTTGTCCTCTAGCGGCTGCACCGTGCCGTCGGGCATCACTTGGACCACAGTCCCGTCAGCCGGACGACTGATTTTCAACATACGCTCTTTGCTCATTTCTCCTTGCCTTCCGCGCCGAGATGATACGGCGCACCCGCCCGCGCATCGTGTAGACCACGGTGATGATGCCCCCGCCTGCGATCTGTCCCACCGCCACGCTGCGCGTCTCGCCGTTGGCATACTGGATACCAGTACCTCTGTCAACCTGGATGTGTGGCCAATGATACGATGTGCCTACACCGCCAGGTGTAGGGCGCTGCTCTCGTTGGGCTTGGCGTGGGTGTACATGCTGGTGATCGCCAGGCTGCTGTGGCCCAGGGTGTCACGCACCAGGGCCACGCCGGCGCCTCGCTCCAGGGCGTGGCTGGCGTGGCTGTGGCGCAGCCAGTGGGGGCTGACATGGCCGGCGATGCCGGCGCGGCGGGCGGCGGCAGCCACGATGCGCCGCACCTGCCCGGCGCTGAGCGGGCCGCCCTTCCGTCCGACAAAGACCGGGTCGGACGCGTGGACATCAGACGTTCTCCGGGCGCGGTACGCCAGCAGCGCGACCCAGGTCGCCTTGCTCAACTTGACGGCGCGCGTCTTGCCGCCCTTGCCGAAGAAGGTGAGTTGGCCCGAATCGCCATTGGGCTGCACGTCGGCCCAGGTGAGGGCGCACACCTCCGAGACGCGGCCCGCCGAGGCGTAGAGCAGGCGCAGCAGCAGTTGGTCGCGCGCTTTGGGCGTGAGGGCGATCATGCTGTGTACTTCGCTCTCGCTGAGGATGCGCTCGGCCAGGGTCTGCTTGGCGCTGGGCGCACGCAGGGCCGCGCCCACGTTGAAGCGCAGATAGCCGACGCGCTGACCGAAACTGAGCAGGCTCTTGACCGCGCTGAGGATGCGCTTGCGGCTGTTGGCGCTGAGGGCGCTCAGGCTGTCGGCAAACTGCTGCAACTCGCCCAGCGTGATCTCTGCCAGGGGCTTGGGCAGGGCAACCTGCAGGCGCGTTACGTCTGCCGCATAGGCTCGCCGGCTGTGGGCGCTCTTGCCGTGCAGCCAGAGGGCGATCACTTGTTCATCGCTCTCGGCCTGGGCGGGCAGGGCCGTGTCGGGTGGCGGCGTGACGGGAACGAGGGCGTTTATCATACCGGCTTCTCCTGCGCGGGCCAGGCGCGCACATACGCCTCCTGGTCGTGCTCAAAGGGATAGTGATACTTGGGCAGGCTGCGCCGCCACCGACTCATCGAGCAGGTCCAGAATGGCGTGCATTGTCAGTTACTCCCCGATGAATCGGCTCATCTACCACCACTGTACCTGCACTGTACCTGGTTGACACTTTGGTGTCAACCAGGTATACTCCACGGTGGAGGGAAAGCGCATGAACAAACAACGTATCCAGGTCTATGCCGACCCGCAGACCAAACGCCGCATCGAGCTGGCCGCGGCCAAGTACGATATCCCCGTCACCGAGTATTGCCTGCGCGCCATCGAGCAGCAACTGGTCGACGACGGCCTGCTCGAGGCCGAGGCGATCACCATCCCTATGACCTCGGTCAGCGCCGATGATTGGCTGGCCCAGATCCGCGCGCTCCATCAGGACATCCTGGCCGAGCGCGGGGGCGAGCCGATCGATGTAGACGCCGAGCTAGAACAGATGCGGGCCGAGCGCGAGGCTGAACTCGACAATGTACTCCGACAATGAACTCTGTGGTCTGTGTTGACGCCAGTCTCATCCTGCGCATCCTGGTGCCGGAGCCGTTGACCGAGCAGGCGCTGGCGCTGTGGGCGACTTGGCAACAAGGGCAGCGTGCGCCGATTGCGCCCTCGCTGCTGGCGTTTGAGGTCACCGCCAGCTTGCGCCGCTATGTCTATCTCAAACGCATCGCGCCCGCCCAGGGGGAACACGCCTTTGCGCAGTTCCTGCAGATGGAGATCCAGTTGTCGCAGCGACCGGCGCTCTTTCACCTGGCCTGGGAGTTAGCCAAAGCGTTCAACCAACCCCGCGCCTACGATACCACCTACCTGGCGTTAGCGCAGTTGCACCACTGCGACTTCTGGACGGCCGACCGCAAGCTCTACAACGCCGTCCACACCCAGCTTCCCTGGGTGAAATGGGTAGGCGACGCCCAAACATGAATGCGCGATAACTGTACTTATCGCGCATTTCTTGCCCCAGTCTAGCACGCCATTCCACGCTGCCCAACTCGCTCAATCATCTCGTCCGCCGCATTTTTATGGTTTGTTGCGGGTCGCTACGCGAATCGCCTTGACGATCCCCTAGGCGATACTGCTTGGATCGCCCCTTGGATCGCCCCTTGGATCGCCTGTATAATGGCCCCCAGGGAGCCATTATGTCTGATCTGTCCGACCTGCTCGTCAACAACCGCCGCTGGGCTGCCGAGATCGTGCGCAGCCGGCCCGATTTCTTTGAAGAACTCGCCCGCCAGCAGACCCCCCAATATCTCTGGATCGGCTGTTCGGACAGCCGCGTGCCTGCCAACCAGATTGTGGATCTGCTGCCGGGGGCGATCTTCGTCCACCGCAACGTGGCCAACCAAGTCCACCACGCAGACTTGAACTGCCTCTCGGTGCTCCACTATGCCGTTACCGCTCTGCAGGTGCGCCACATCATCGTCTGCGGACATTACCACTGCGGCGGGGTTCGGGCTGTGCTGGAGGAGGTGGACCACGGGCTGATCGACAACTGGCTGCGCTCGCTGCGCGATCTCTCTCTCCGCCATGCCGAGCCGCTCGCCGCGCTCCCCCTGCCCCAGCGCATGGACTTGCTCTGCGAACTGAACGTCATCGAGCAGGCGCGCCATGTTTGCAGCTCGACGGTGGTGCAGCAGGCGTGGCGCGCCGGTCAGGAAGTGACCGTCCACGGGCTGATCTACGGCGTGCATGACGGCCTGCTGCGCGACCTTGACCTGCGCATCAGCCGCCTGGACGAGATCGAACCCCACTACCGCCGCGCCTGGGCGGATTCGCTGCAGCGGGCCGCCGGCCCCACCTCACCGAACCCGATCCCGCCGAACCTGATCCCGCCGAACCTGAT
>JADLFO010000141.1 GCA_020845455.1 Caldilineaceae bacterium | reverse complement strand
CTGCGGCGCTATCGCTTCGACCAGGCCAAATTGCCTATTCGTCCTGCGTACTTTCGCGCGTCTCAAAAGCCTCACAACTAGAGTATGCTGGCTTCGTAACACATGCGCCTGCGCTCACGCAACGTCGTGGTGATTCGGGAGCAGAAGGAGAACGAACGATGTCAGCGATAGTCACGGTCGATCCGATCTGTGGCATGGTGATGGATCCGAGCAGTACGGCCATCACCTATACGTACGCCGGCTGGACCTATTTGTTTTGCTGCCAAGACTGTTGTGACCGATTTCGGCAAGCGCCCGAGGTCTGCGTTGTCTATCTGGCGCACAGCCGCAGCGCGCATGTGGGCCGGATCTGTCCTCAGCAGCGCGCTGCCCGATGGAGGCAAGAGCAAGGAGGCTTTCGATGATGGACTGGAGCTGGGGGTGGGGCGCGATGATGGCTGGTGGTTTAGGCATGCTGGTCTTTTGGGGTCTGGTGTTGGGGTTGGTCGTCTGGGCCGTGCGCGGCTTTGCAGTACCCAATCCTCAGCACCCGCCGTCCGGCACGCAGTCAGGCAGCCAGCCGACTGCGCTGGAGATTCTCCAGGCACGCTATGCGCGGGGCGAGATCAGCCGCGAGGAGTACGAGACGATCCGGCGCGACTTGCAGACCGCGTGAGTCTGCCGGAGCTACGCGGGTTTGCGCTCGCTCACCCAGTAGACTAGCCAGCAGACTAACCATTCGATTGTTGCGTATCAAAAAGGAGACTTACTGCGATGCGGAACCGTTGGGCGCTGATGATGTTGGTGGGGTTGACGATGTGGCTGCTCGCCGCCTGCACCCAGCCACTGGTGGTTCCTCCACCAGACACGAATGCGCCTGTCTCAGAAACTGTAGGCACGGCACAGGGTGATGCAGACGGGGGAGACCTGGCGGGCACGATTTGGGTGGCCAATGAAGAAGGTGACAGCCTCAGCGTGATAGATGCCTCGAGCCATGCTGTGGTGGCCACGCTGACCGGCATCCCCGGCCCGCATAACGTGCAGGTCTCGCCCGATGGTGCAACGGTCTGGGCGATAAGCGGGCGCGAAGGGCTGGCCGTTGCCCTAGACGCGCAGAGCTATACGCTGCTGGGAACAGCGCCGGTGGGCAGTGCGCCTGCCCATGTGGTCGTCAGCCCCGATGGCGCCACGGTCTACGTCAGCAACAGCGGTGACAACACGGTGACTGTGCTCGACGCAGCCACCTTCACCGTGAAGGCGGCGATTCCGGTGGGCGAGTTCCCGCACGGATTGCGTCCCAGCCCCGCTGGGCAGTGGGTGGCGGTGGCGAACCTGCGCGGCAACAGCGTCAGCCTGATCGACACGAGCGCGCTGACCGTCAGCGCTACGATCGCGGTGGGGGAGGGGCCGGTGCAGGTGGCCTTTGCTGCGGATGGCGCAACCCTCTATGTCACGCTCAACGGCGAGGATGCCGTCGCCGCCGTGGATATAGCGACTCAGACGGTGATGGGTAAGGCGGCGGTGGGCGATGGCCCCGTGCAGGTCTACGTCACGCCGGATGGCAGCCAAGTGCTGGTCGCCAACCAGGGCAGCGAGGAGAAGCCCAGCACGACGTTGTCTATCGTGGATGCCGCCACAATGACCGAGATCGGTACAGTCGAAACGGGGCAAGGCGCGCATGGGGTGGTGGCGGAGCCGGGCGGTCGCTACGCCTATGTCACCAATCTGTACGGCGATACGCTGGCGGTCGTGGACCTGGAGGCGCTTGCAGTGGCGGCGACCGTGCCGACCGGCGCATCGCCCAATGGCGTCAGCTTCTCATCTCTGGCGGCGGGCGCTGCGGCGACGCCGGAGATCGCCCTGCCTGTGCCTGTCCATGAAGACGAGGCCGAAGACGAAGCGCACGACGCGCATCACTAGCCGGTAGGCAAGTGTAGCGACCGTATTTGGAGGAAGTGGCTGACAACCTGGACGGCCGGCTGCCTGGGATGTTTATGGCCGCAGGATTTGTCGAGGTTGAGAAACTGCACGATTTGACTAGTGCCGGCGAGCGCTGTTCGCCCTAGACTGGTTGCGGGTATTGGCATTCCGTGATAAGAGGTATACGGTATACGAATGAAGATCATCATGCATCGAGGCTTTTGCGATGCCAGCCTTCCGTTCTGCGCCCGCTGTTCGGCAGGCTTCTTTCAGAAGCCGTGGGGTACCGACCGACCGTGCATCGTCAAAGTCATCGACGACGAGCGGCAAGACGTGCTGGAAATCGTTCTGTGTACGGATCAGCGTAACCTGCGATTTGAACTCACCCCGGAACTCCAGAAGGGCCTGGCCCTAGAAGGGTGGGAGTATTTGGCCGATTTTGCGCCGGCGCTGATCCGGCGCGGGGCGGACAAGCGCTGGCGCGGCATAAACCGGGGCGACGCGGCCTGAATCCGGCTCTGTCGCTCGCCGGCTGCCATTTTGAACTGTGCTGGTCTGGTCTAGCAAGGGAGGTCAGTTGATGCCGCGTCTTCTCTGGCCGGCTTGGTTGGCGCTGTTGCTGCTCACGGCATGCAGCATGCCGGCTGCCCCCACGCCGGTAGAAACACGGGCCGGCGCAGCCGCCGGCTTGCCCGCCGTCACTGTTTACAAGTCGCCCACCTGAGGCTGCTGTGGCGCATGGGGTGAGCATTTGGAGGCCAATGGCTTTGGCGTCACCGCGGATCACAGCCGCAATCTGGCTGAGGTGGCCGCCGAACTTGGTATCCCTGCCGAACTCCAGTCATGCCATACAGCCATCGTGGATGGCTATATCGTGGAAGGCCATGTCCCTGCCGCCGAGGTCAAACGCATGCTGGAGGAGCGGCCTGATATCGTCGGGCTAGCGGCGCCGGGCATGCCCATCGGGTCGCCCGGCATGGAGGTCGCGGGTTCCGACCTGGAGCCTTTTGATGTGATCGCTTGGGATCAATCCGGCAAGACCTTCGTATACGCCCATTACCCTAAGTAAGCATACCCAAGTCAGCACACGGCTTAGTCCGGCGCTGCTTGTCAAAGGTCTGGCGCGCCCGGCGCGCCGCTGTGACAGCCTATATCGTGGTCAGCATTTGACACATGGAGGGCCTAGCCCACGCTATTCGACCAGCAGGCGGTAGCCCACGCCGGTCTCGGTGCGCAGCAGGCGTGGGCGAGTTGGGTCCTTCTCCAGTTTATGGCGCAGTTGGCCCATGTAGATGCGCAGATAATGAGATTCTACGCTGTACTGCGGCCCCCATACTTCACGCAGGAGTTGCTGATGGGTCAGCACCTTGCCTGCATGGCGTACAAGGAGGGCCAGCAACTTATACTCGGTAGCAGTCAGATGGACCTCTTCGCCGTCTATAAAGACCTGTTGACGCACAAGATCAACGCGTAGGTGGCCGCTGGTAAAGACTGGCGGCCCCTGGCTGCCGTCGGCACGCACGGCATGACGTAGCGCCACGCGGATGCGCGCCAGCAGTTCGGCTACCCCAAAGGGTTTGGTCAGGTAGTCGTCGGCGCCCAGGTCGAGGGCCGCCACCTTGTCTTGTTCTTGTCCACGAGCCGAAAGCACCAGGATCGGCGTCGCCGTCCATTGGCGCAGACGGCGTGTGACTTCCAGCCCATCCATGTCGGGCAGGCCAAGGTCTAGGATGATCAGGTCGGGCTGCTTTTCGCCTGCTGTCAGCAGGCCTGCCTCGCCTGTCATCGCCTCGATCACGCGGTAGCCGTGGCTGGGCAGCGTAGCGCGTAAGAATCGGTGGATCTGCGGTTCGTCTTCGATGACCAGAATTAGCGGGCCTGTCTCTGCCATGGCTCTTCCCTGTCGGCGCCCCTGCCGGGCGGCATCGCTTGCTCGACATCCATGAGCGGCGCTTCACCCTCTACCGGCAGCGTAAAGCAAAAGAGGCTCCCGCCCCCCGGTCTTGGCGTCACCCAGATGCGTCCGCCGTGGGCCTCGACTATCGCCCGGCAGATCGCCAACCCCAGCCCGGCCCCCTGTGTGGTCCTTTGCTCCGGCCCACGATAGAACTTGTCGAAGATCCGGTCCTCGTCACCCGGCGAGATGCCGGGGCCGCGGTCCGCTACCTCAACCTGGATCGCGTTACCCGTCCGCATGGCGCGGAGGGTGACGGGGCTATGGAGGGGAGAGTACTTGACCGCATTCTCTACCAGGTTGATCAGCGCCTGCTCGATCAAGCCCATGTCGAACTGCACAAGCGGTAGGTTGGGTGGCAAGTCTACATCCACTGTACGTCCTTCGAGCAATGGGTCCAAGCGTGTGAGCGCCCCGCCTATCACCTCTTCCAGCGATTGCCATTCGCGCCGGAGTTGCACCGTGCCGGACTCCAGGCGGGTCATGTCAAGCAGATTGCTCACCAGGCGGTTGAGGCGGGTCGCCTCTTCGTAGACTGTCTGGGCGAGGTCGCGGCGTAGCGCTGGGGTGAGTGATTCGCCGCCCTCGGCCAGGCTGCTTGCCGCCCCGGTAATCGAGGCCAGCGGCGTGCGCAGGTCGTGCGAGACGGAACTGAGCAGGGTGTTGCGCAGCCGCTCCGTCTCCACCTGAAGGTGCGCCTGTTCGGCTTCTTCGGCCAGGTGGGCGCGTTCCACGGCCAGGGCCGTCTGATTGGCAAGGGTCTCTAGAAGATGTGCTTGCTCCGGCGCTTGGAGGGAGCGGCCATTGGCCGGTCGGATACCCAGCACCCCCACCGCACCCTGGGCCGCCACCAGCGGCACATAGAGCGCCTGGGCGCCCGGCAGCGTGTCGGCGCCTAGCCCTGCCATCTGCCTATGCTCATAGGCCCACTGAGCTACCCCCTGCTCGGTGATGTCCAGTTGGAAATTGGCCGGATAGGCGGCTGCCGGGGTCAACCCCTTGGTAGGGTCCAGCAGAAGGGCGCTCACCTGGCTGTGGAAAAGCTCGCCGACATGTCGCGCCGCGGCCTGGAGTAAATTGGGGATGTCGCGCGTGCTCGCCAGTTCACGGCTGAGGGCATAGAGCGCAGCGGTGCGCTGTTCGCGTTCGCGCGCGGCTTTGGCCTGCAGACCCAAGCGTGCGGTTAAGCCGCTGATGACGAGCGCCACGATCAGCATGACCGCAAAGGTGATGGCATATTGAGTGTCGGAGACGGCAAAGGTCAGGAAGGGCAGCACAAAGAAGAAGTCAAAGGCGGCCACGCTCAGAATCGAGGCCACCACGGATGGCCCGCGTCCCAGCCGCGCCGCCACCAACACCACGCCGAGCAGATAGAGCATGATCAAGTTCGCTTCGGCAAAGAATGGCGGGGCTACCTGGCAGAATGCGGTAATGGCGACCACAACCACCACCGCCCAAGCGTAGGCCGCCCAGGGGCTGGTGCGCTCCAAGCGGGGGCGAGAGAGGGGAGGGGGCGCCCCCTGCTCCCCGCTGATGGCGTGGACGTCGATCTCGCCGCTGCCGCGCACGATGGCGTCGAGCATTGAGCCGAAGAGCAGATCGCGCCAGCGTGGATGAGTCGGCTTGCCGACGAGAATGCGCGTGACATTATGTGCGCGGGCATAGGTTAAGATCTCGTCGCTGGCGTTCTGACCGCTCAGGATAACCGTCTCTGCGCCCAACTGCTCCGCCAGCCGTAGGGTCTGGATCACTCGCTCGCGAGCCGCTTCGGGCAGGCGTAACTGCGCCGGCGTTTCTACGTTGGCGACAATCCATTGGGCGCGAAGGCCGGCCGCCATACGCCGAGCAGCCCGCACCAGGCGGATAGAGAGCGGGCTGGGGCTGATGCAGACGAGGATGCGTTCAGTGGCGGGCCAGACCTTGGGGATGGCATGATCGCGCATGTAGGCCTGCATCTGCGCGTCCACACGTTCGGCTGTGCGGCGCAAGGCGAGCTCGCGCAGGGCGATCAGGTTACCCTTGCGAAAGAAACTGCGCATGGCCTGCTCGGCCTGGTGGGGGACGTAGACCTTCCCCTGGCGCAGCCGCTGCAGCAATTCGTCGGGGGAGAGGTCAATTAACTCGACCTCGTCGGCCTGTTCGAGAATCGAATCGGGCACTGTCTCGCGCACGGCCACGCCTGTGATCTGGGCGACCACGTCGTTGAGACTCTCGAGGTGCTGTACGTTGACGGTGGTGTAGACATCGATGCCGGCTTGGAGCAGTTCCTCGACATCCTGCCAGCGTTTGGTGTGGCGCGCACCGGGGACATTGGTATGGGCCAGTTCGTCCACCAGGATCAGGGCCGGATGGCGGGCCAGGGCGGCATCGAGGTCAAACTTCAGGAGGGTGGCGCCGCGATAGGTGACCGCGCGGCGGGGCAGCACCTCCAGCCCGGCGAGCAGGGATTCGGTTTCGGTGCGGCCATGTGTATCGATCCAGCCGACCATGACATCCGCGCCTGCGGCCTGCCGTTCATGCGCCGCTTCGAGCATGGCAAAGGTCTTGCCGACGCCGGCAGCCGGGCCAAAGAAGATCTTGAGCCGGCCGCGTGTCTGTTTTGTCTCTTCGGCCTGAACGCGGGCCAGCAGATCATCCGGATTAGGACGAGAGTTATCCATAAGTGTCTCGCTCCGCAAAGCCGAGCACCGGTTTGCGGTCATCAGCGGCCGTTAGCGGACAGTGCATCGAGGGCCAGGTTCAATTCTAGCACGTTGACGCGTGGCTCGCCCAGAAACCCCCATTGACGCCCTAGACTATGCTTGACTACCAGTTGCCGAACTGCATCTTCGGGCAGCCCACGGGCCTTGGCTACGCGAGTCACTTGGTATTCGGCGGCGGCAGGGCTGATGTGGGGGTCCAACCCACTGGCCGAAGCCGTCACCAGGTCAACTGGAACCGGCGCGGTGTTGTCGGGGTCGGCTGAGCGCAGCGCATCGATACGCGCCTGGACCGCTGCGAGCAGCGCGCCGTTCAGCGGCCCATAGTTGGACCCGCTTGAGGCAGCAGCGTTGTAGGGTACAGGCGCGGTCGCCGAGAGCCGCCCCCAGAAATAACGCGGGTCATCAAACGATTGGCCGATCAGGGACGAGCCGACGGGCCGCCCGTCCTCGTAGATTAAACTGCCGTTGGCCTGTTTGGGAAAGACCACCTGGGCGATGCCTGTGATTGCCAGGGGATAAAGCAGACCGGTCACAAGGGTGAAAAGGATCAGCATTACCAGCGCGGGCCGGATCTGATTTGAAAGAGTCACACGAAACTCCTTGATCGTTTGTCCTCGAACCTATACAGCCTACCGGGTCGCCCAATACTGTGCGATGGTCGCGTCCCAGCCGGGAGGCGATGTGTCAGGCACGCGGTTGAGCATGGGCGCTTGGGCGAGGTTCGCTCCGGCTACAGCCGCTTGACTTTGCGCATGATTTTCTCCCTGTCAGGCCAGACGCAGGGCCACCAAGATCAGGTCGATCAGCTTGATGCCAATGAAGGGCGCCACGATGCCACCGAGACCATAGAGCAATAGGTTGTCGCGCAACAGGGCGGCTGCGCCCACCGGCCGGTAGCGCACCCCACGCAGCGCCAGCGGGATCAGGGCGATGATAATCAGGGCGTTGAAGATCACTGCCGACAGGATGGCGCTTTGGGGGGTGGCCAGATGCATGACATTGAGCGCATTGAGCGCCGGATAGATGGTCGCAAAAGCTGCCGGGATAATGGCAAAATACTTCGCCACGTCGTTGGCGATGCTGAACGTAGTCAGCGCGCCCCGCGTCATGAGCAACTGCTTGCCGATCTCGACGACCTCGATCAGCTTGGTCGGGTTCGAATCCAAGTCGACCATGTTGCCGGCCTCTTTGGCCGCCTGCGTTCCCGAATTCATGGCGACGGCGACATCGGCTTGGGCTAGGGCCGGGGCGTCGTTGGTACCGTCGCCGGTCATAGCGACCAGCCGGCCGCCGGTCTGGTACTCGCGGATCAGCTTCAGCTTTGCCTCCGGCGTCGCCTGGGCCAGAAAGTCGTCGACTCCGGCCTCAGCGGCGATTGCCGCCGCGGTGAGCGGGTTGTCGCCGGTGATCATCACAGTCTTGATGCCCATGCGCCGCAATTCGCCAAAACGCTCGCGTATGCCGCCCTTGACAATGTCTTTGAGCTGAATGGCGCCCAGCACACGCGAGCCTTCGGCTACCACCAGCGGAGTAGCCCCGTCCTTGGCGATACGCTCGACCGCCTGGCGCACAGCAGGTGGGAACTGCCCTCCTTGCTCAGTCACAAAGCGTTCGATGGCGTCGGCCGCGCCCTTGCGGATCTGCCGCCCGTCGAGATCCACGCCGCTCATGCGCGTCTGCGCCGCAAAGGGCACGAACTGCGCGCCCAGATCGTGGATGTTGCGCTCGCGCAGGTTATATTTTTCTTTGGCCAGCACGACAATGCTGCGTCCCTCGGGCGTCTCGTCGGCAAGCGAGGCCAACTGGGCGGCATCGGCCAGCTCCTGGGGGCCGGCGCCGTCAGTGGGGATAAAGGCTGTCGCCTGGCGGTTGCCCAGAGTGATCGTGCCTGTTTTGTCGAGCAGCAGCACGTCCACATCGCCCGCTGCCTCCACCGCCCGGCCCGACATGGCGATGACGTTGGCCTGGATCATGCGGTCCATGCCGGCGATACCAATTGCCGAGAGCAGCCCGCCGATCGTCGTCGGGATCAGACAGACCAGCAGCGCCACCAGCACCGTGACCGTAATCGGCGTGCCCTGACCGGCCGCGTTGACGCTGTAGAGCGAGAAAGGCAGTAGACTGGCCGTCGCCAGCAGAAAGATGATCGTCAGCGCCGCCAGCAGGATATTGAGCGCGATCTCGTTGGGCGTCTTCTGGCGCTTGGCGCCTTCCACCATAGCGATCATGCGGTCGAGAAAGGTCTCGCCGGGGTTGGCGGTGATGCGCACCACCAGCCAGTCGGAGAGGACGCGCGTGCCGCCGGTTACGGCGCTGCGGTCGCCGCCGCTCTCGCGAATCACGGGCGCGCTCTCGCCGGTGATAGCACTCTCGTCCACCGAGGCGATCCCCTTTATGACTTCACCGTCGCCGGGGACCGTGTCGCCGGCCTCCACGAGTACCACGTCACCCTTGCGCAGGGTAGAGGCCGGGACAGTGGTCACAGATGCACTTCTTTCGGGGCGGGCCAGCCTTTTGGCGACAACGTCGCGGCGGGCTGCGCGGAGGGTGTCGGCCTGCGCCTTGCCGCGGCCCTCGGCCATCGCCTCGGCGAAGTTAGCAAAGATCGCCGTGAACCAGAGCCAGAGCGCGATCGCCAGGATAAAGCTCGCCGGGGCCTCCCCCTGGCCGGACAGCGCCTGGATAAAGAGCAGCGTGGTTAGAACACTGCCTACCAGCACCACAAACATGACCGGGTTGCGAACCTGGTGGCGTGGGTTGAGCTTGCGGAACGCGTCCGCCGCCGCACGCCGCACAATCGGCGGGTCAAAGAGCGGACGGGCTTTGGTCTGTGTTGCCATGAAGATACTCCTACACAAGGACGGTTAGCTGATGCCCCACAACATGAGATGTTCGACAATCGGCCCTAGCGCGAGCGCCGGGATAAAGGTAAGCCCACCGACGATGATCACCACGCCGATCAGCAGCGCCACGAAGAGCGGTGTATGCGTCGCCAGCGTGCCGGCTCCGGCCGGCGCCAACTTCTTGCCGGCCAACGAACCGGCAATCGCCAAGGCCGGGATCGCCAGCCAATAGCGGGCGAAGAGCATGGCCAGCCCGCCTGTAGAGTTATAGAAGGGGTTGTTCGCGCCGAGGCCGGCGAAGGCGCTGCCGTTGTTGTTGCCCATTGAGGTAAAGGCATACAGCACCTCGCTAAAGCCGTGTGGAGCGGGCGACGTGTTGTAGATCGCCGCTGTGCCGGCCTGGGTCACCACAGCCAGCGCCGTAAAGCCCAAGACGACAATCGGCATGATCAAGATGATCAGCGAGGCCATCTTTATTTCATAGGCTTCGATCTTCTTGCCGAGATACTCGGGCGTGCGTCCCACCATCAGCCCGGCCACAAAGACGGCGACGATGGCAAAGACCAGCATGCCATACAACCCGGAGCCGGCGCCGCCAAAAATGACCTCGCCTAAGTGCATCATAAAGAGCGGCGCCAGCCCGCCCAGCGGCGTGTATGAGTCATGCATTGAGTTGACCGACCCGTTGGATGCAGCTGTCGTGACGATAGCCCAGAGCGCCGAGTTGGCGATGCCGAAGCGCACTTCCTTGCCCTCCATGTTGCCGCCGCTTTGCAGGGCGCCGGCCTGGTCGTCCACACCCAAGGCGGCCAGGCGCGGATTGCCGGCCTGCTCGGAGACTACGGCAAGAACCATGAACGCCACGAAGACGATGGTCATCGCCGCAAGGATGGCCCAGCCCTGGCGTGTGTCGCCCACCATCTTGCCGAAGGTGTAGCAGAGCGCGGCGGGGATGAGCAGGATGGACAGCATCTCGAGGAAGTTCGAGAGCGGCGTGGAGTTTTCAAACGGATGTGCCGAGTTGGCGTTGAAAAAGCCGCCGCCATTTGTGCCCAACTGCTTGATGGCGATCTGCGACGCCGCCGGCCCCATCGGCAGCAGTTGCTGGGTAACGGCGTTGCCGTCGGCGTCGGTCGTTGGCTGCACCAATGCCACTGTTTGGTAGGGGCTGAAGTTCTGCACAACACCCTGCGAAACCTGCACCAACGCCAGCACGATGGCGAGCGGCAGCAGGATATAGAGCGTGGTGCGCGTCAGATCGACCCAGAAGTTGCCGATCGTCTGGGCCGTGCGCAGCCGTAGCCCGCGGATGAAGGCCACCAGCACCGCCATACCGGTGGCGGCCGAGACGAAGTTCTGCACAGTTAAGGCCATCATCTGCGTGAGGTAGCTCATGGTGGTCTCACCGCCATAGCCCTGCCAATTGGTATTCGTGGCAAAACTGACGGCGGTGTTGAATGACAAATCCGTTGTGACCGCGCCGAAGCCCTGCGGGTTCAGGGGCAGCGCCCCCTGCAGCCGCAGGAGCAGATACACGACCAGCAGCCCGGCCGCGTTGAAAAGCAGCATGGCGACGGCGTAGACCTTCCAGCTCATCTCGTCGCCAGGGCGCACTCCGGAGAGACGATAGAACAGCCGCTCGACCGGGCCGAGCACGCGGTCCAACCCAATCGGATGGCCTTCGTAGACCCGGGCCATATACCAGCCGAGCGGTTTCGCCGGCGCGATCAGAGCGATCAGATAAATCGCGATTTGGAACCATCCATTAACGGTCATCAAAATGCCTCCGGCTTGAGCAGTGCGAACACCAGGTAAATGAGCAGGACCAGCGCCGTCACACCGCCCACTATGATCATCGCTGACATGTCGTCGCCTCCTCAGAACTAGTCCGGTTGTGGGTTGCGGCGAGCCACCAACCGAGGACCGCCACTGTCAGCAACCCGAAGAGAATACCGGCGAATGTTATTGCGTCCTCCTGCACTAGAGCCGCGCACAAAACGTGACAAGACCCCAAGAGAGCGCAAAGAATAGGAGCGCCACACCTATATAGAGCAAATCCATCATGCTATCTACCTCCTGGCGAGGGCTATTCCCCCCTGTACACACGCAGATGCAACCTAGCTGGATCGTACAACCGAATCGAGTCAAGGCGGCGTAAAAAAACGCCGCGCCAGCGTAAAGATTCCGTCAAGTTGCCTGTAGCCGGCCTGTTTTTCGCCGATCAAATGAGAGGTCGGGCCAGGTAGATGCGCCGGAGGGTATACAGCGTTGTGCCTTGCTGCCCTGTCAGCGCCTATAGTGGATGGGTAGGGTGTGGGTCAATCGAGTAGTCTACAAAGTCAAATTGGCCTCAAACAGAGAGAAGACGGCGCTCGGCGCAGCCTAACCTGATTTGCTTTGGTGTACATGTGGCAAGAGGGAGAACAGACGAGATGCGCCTGTATCGCCGCAATATCTCGGCCTTGGGGGAGCCGACGCTCTCAGAGTGGGCGGCGCTGTTCAACTGGGACTGGGGGTTGCGGGTGGGCGGCGTCCTGCTGATGGGGGTTAGGGTCGGGCTGGGCGGCTCTGTGCGCCACTGGAGTATGCTGCCGGTCACCATCGCCGGAGTCCTCATGGCGGCGGGCGTGGTCGGTCTTTGTGGCGGTGACGGCCTGGGTACTCACCCTCTCGGTCTTTCAGAGCGACATCCGCCCAGCCATGCGGCGGCGTGCAGCGGTGAGCAGCCCGTGTGCGGTACGCTGTGGACAATGGAGTCTTGACGAGCGCACCACCCCGCCGGCGGGCTGTCTGTTCAGGGCGTAAATTGAACGAGGGTTGCTTCAGGGACGACCCCAGGCCGCATGTGACTGATCTGGGCCGGCGTCCGGACCTCAGTCGTGTTCACCTGCCGGCGATGCCATCATCAAGCCGCTGCTCAACAATTCTATAGAAATCTGTGCCAGACGCGCATTTCCT
>JADLFO010000140.1 GCA_020845455.1 Caldilineaceae bacterium | reverse complement strand
CGGTCGGGGTCGTCGGAGAGATAGACACAGACCATCTCCCAGTCGGCCTCATGGTCATTGGCCCCCGAAAAGGCGGTGCGCCAGTTGTTGTAGACATAGAAGAACCAATACTGCGCCACGATCCAGCCGCTTTCACGCACCACACGGCCGTGATAGCGATACTCCTCGCGCTTGTCCGTCATGCGGGCATAGGCCAAGGCCGCGGCCGCCGCGGTATCGCCCGGCACACGGCCGCGCGCCAAGAGGGCAATGTTAAAGAGCGCGTCGACAAAGCGCGAGGCAAACCCCACGCGCGCCAGCCGGCCCATGCCGGGGATGAAAGCGTCGGTGCGCGGCTGCACGCCATCGCGGCGGCGCGCCTGATAGGCGGCCAGTTCGGTCGAATCCAGCGGGTCGATGAACTTCAGAAAATAGATGGCGTCGCGCTGCTCCAGGTCCACCTGCCCCAGCGTCTCAAAGTTGAGGCTGTCGCTGTCCAAGAGCAGGACCGCGTCCTCCCCGGCGCGCTGATACCAGAGGCTAGAGCGCCGCACATAGCGTTCGGCGTCGATCGGAAAGAACTGTTCGCCGCGCGTAAAACGCAGCACCGGCTCAAACCGGCGCAGCAGCGCAAGCTCCAGTTCAGGTGGAACGCTCTCGACGCTGGATAAGGCGGTTCTGATAGGTAAGTCGGACATCGTTCGTGTTCAGATAGAGCACGATGATGATGCAGGTAAGCATCAAGAGATAGATAAAAGCTTCGCGGCGCTGCGCCACATAGCTGGACAGGCAAAAGATCAACAGGATGCCTTGGAGCACCATGGCGCGCAGCCATAGGCTGCCGCGGCCCAGCCACATCCCCAGCGCCGTGAGCAGCTCAAAGGCCGCCAGCGGGCCGAGAAGCGCCACCAGCAGGATCGCATCCAGCGCAGTCAACGAGATCATCACATCCTCCAGTTCCTGCGCCCAATCGGTCCGGCTGATGACGACCGTACAGATGCCGAGCAACAGCATAGCCTGGACCACCAAAAACAGCGCGATGACGCGCAGCGTCCAGCGCCGGACCTTGGCCTCGGCGGGCACATCTGCCGCCAGCAGGATGCGGTCGTTCATCTCATTGGCCCAAGACCTTGGACTTTTCCTGGGTCAAGATAAAGGTGACCCCCTGCGCCGCCAGTTCGTCGACCAACTGGTCGAAGAGCCGGCCGGTGATCACCTTCTCTGGGGTGAGGACGCCGCGCGCCTCGATCCGACCCGCGCCGACCATGCGCGCCACCATCGCCCCGGTGAAGGCGGTAACACGCGCCATCGAGGTAAACCCCGTGCGCTCGTCATAGCGGTCAACCATCTCCACCCGATAGCGCCCAGGGTGGCCCTTTTTTTCGCCCAACGCTTCCACGCGGAAGGCCGTGATATCGCGGTCATGCTCGGCCATGCGCACCCGGTCATAGAGCACTGTGTCGACCACATCTTTGGGCGAGACCGCGACGCCGCGCACCTCCACCGATGCGGTGCTGAGCAGCCCAAGCTCGCGCAGCGCCGTGGCCTTGGCGGCATAGCCGGGCCAGCGCACCGTCTTCTGCGTGCCCACCTGCAGGCCCTGGAGCGCGTCGAGGTCGAGCAGCCAGGGCATAAAGCCTTCGTGCCAGGCCTCTACCTCGCCCACCCCGGCGAAGGTGACGTGTTCGACGCCGCTGTAGCGCGGGGCGGTCTTCAACTCGCCGTTCTCCACCACATGCGCGTCCGGTTCGCGCAGCGGCAGCCGGGTTCCGCCAAAAACGATCTTATAGCCCAGCGGCGGGGCCGGCTCGACGGGGATGCCGCCACACATGATATGCAGCTCGTCGGCGCGGTCCAGCTTTTCGGCGACATAGCGAGCCATGATCTCGGTCAGCCCCGGCTCCACGCCACAGCCGAAGATCGCCAGCGTGCCCGCCTCTTCGATGGCCGCGGTCAGTTCAGGCAGATCGCCCTGCGGCGGCCAGCTCAGATCGACCCAGTGCGTGCGCGCCGCAGTGGCGGCGCGCAGCCCCAGCGGCACCACCGCGCTGGGCAGCGCGGCCACCACCACGTCGACAGCCGCAAGCGCCTCCGCGGCTGCGGGCCGGTCGGCCAGGTCGACCTGCGCCAAGCGCAGCCGTTCGGTCGAGACCACGCGGCCGAGCCGCGCCTTGGCCTGCTCCAACTGGTCAAGCCGCATGTCTGCCAATACGACTTCGCCCACCGTGGGGTCGCCCAGCAGAATATATGCTGCCGCCGGCCCCATCAGGCCGCTGCCCAACACCATAATTTTCATTGCGCCATCCTTGTTTTCTGCGACGATCAATGCAGTTGACAACTCCTACTTCTAATGGTAAAACTGCCAAGCATCCGAACTATACCGCCAACACCAACGGCGTAGCAACTTCCCTGTGCGAGCCTAACCGGTCTCACGCTCGCCATGTTCTCCCTGGCCCGGACGCATCTCCCGTCCGTCCCTGGCCTGATTGTGAACCTGGCCCACCCTAGCGTCGGCGACTTGTATTTCCTTCACACTGCGGCAACACGCTTGCTCTGCGGCGCGACCCGGAAGGACACCGAACGGCATGCTTCGATTCATTCTGACGCGGCTGGCGGGACTGATCTTTGTCCTCCTCGTCTTGTCCATGGTCACCTTTGCGCTGATGCATGGCGTGCCTGGCGGCCCCTGGCGCGAGGGCCAACGTCCGTTTTCGCCGGAGCAGATCGCGGCGCTCGAGGCACGCTATGGGCTGGACAAACCCGTCTGGCGGCAATATCTGATCTGGCTCAACGGCGTGATCCGGCTCGACTTCGGCCATTCGTTTGACCACCCCGACGAAACGGTGATCGGGTTGATCCGGCGCACCTGGCCGATCACGCTGCATCTGGGGGCGATGACGCTGCTGGTGGCCTTTGGCATTGGCATTCCCTTAGGCATTATCGCCGCGCTGCGCCAAAACACCTGGGTCGACTATCTGGCGACGCTGCTCTCGGTCTTTGGCTTTGTGACGCCCCATTTTGTCTGGGGCATCTTCTTTATCCTGGTCTTCTCGCTGGCGCTGGGTTGGTTCCCCACCGGCGGCTGGGAAAGCCCGCGCACCTGGGTGCTGCCGGTGGTTGCCTATGCGCTGGCCCCCATCGCCCTGATCGCCCGCTACACGCGCGCCAGCATGATCGAAGCGCTGGGCGCCGACTATGTGCGCACGGCGCGCGCTAAGGGGCTGAACGAGCGCATGGTCATCGGGCGGCATGTGCTGCGCAATGCCTTTATCCCCATGTTGACCGTCTTTGGCCCGCTGATCCCCGATCTGATCACCGGCTCGATCTTTATCGAGGAGATCTTCCGCATCCCCGGCCTGGGCAAGTTTTGGGTCACCAGCACCTTTGAGCGCGACTACCCGATGATCATCGGGCTGGTGATGTTGTGGGCCATCCTGATCTCAATCACCTATTTCATCACCGATATCTTGTACGCCTATATCGACCCGCGCATCCGCGTGCGGTAGACCGGCAAGTGACCGTCATGGCGACCGCCCAACTCGAAGTCACACAACCGCCGACTGTTCGTCTTCAGCGTCGCTCGCTGCTGCGCGACGCGCTGCGCCGCTTCAGCCGCAACAAGCTCTCCGTCGCCGGGCTGATCCTGGTCTGCGTCCTCCTGCTTATGGCGCTCTTTGCCGACGACGCGCTGATCGCCTGGCTGCTGGGCCGCCCGCCCCAACCGCTGATCGCGCATTTCCCCTATGACGAGATCTTTGTCGGCCCTACCGGTGCGTTCCCCAGCCGCGACTTTTGGATGGGCGCCGACCTCAACGGCCGCGACCTCTACAGCCGCATCGTCTTTGGGGCGCGCATCTCGTTGAGCATCGGCCTGCTCTCACAGTTGATCGCCCTGGCGATCGGCGTGCCGCTGGGCGCGCTGGCCGGCTGGCGCGGCGGCAAGACCGACTTTGCTATCATGCGTTTTGTCGACGTGATGTCGGCGCTGCCCACGCTGCTGCTCGCCTTTTTGATCATGGCGCGTCTGGGTGCGGGCTACTGGAACGTCCTCCTCGCCATCGGCATTACCAGTTGGATCGAGATCTGCCGCTTAACGCGCGCCCAGTTTCTGGCGCTGCGTGAAAAGGAATTCGTCGAGGCGGCGCGCATGGTCGGGCTAGGCACGCCGCGCATCATGCGGCTGCACCTGCTGCCCAATGCGCTGGCCCCGATCATCGTCTCGCTGACCCTAGGCATTCCGCGCGCCATCTTTGCCGAAGCGTCGCTCAGCTTTCTGGGCGTCGGCATTAACCCGCCCACGCCCAGTTGGGGGCAGATGCTGGGCCGCGACGGCGTCGCCAACATGACCTTTTTCTGGCATCTCGCCTTTTTTCCCGCGCTGATGATCGCCTTGACGATGTTGGGCTTTACGCTGATGGGCGATGGGTTGCGCGATGCGCTCGACCCCAAGATGGTCGAGCGCCGTTAGCGTACTGTCCGCAGCGTTCTTCTGTGAGCGTTCTTCTTCCGGCTGCGCCGGCGGTGCGCCGGACATATCGCACGCTGTCTTCATCACCGGGGTTCATATCACTGGAGTTCACATCAAAGGAGCCGCTATGATTCACACCCACTTTTTCCGCCCACGCGCCCAGGCCCGCCGGCTGATCGTCGGGATGATGGCGCTGGCGCTGGTCGCCTGTGGCGCACCCGCCGCGCCCGGCCAGCCGGCCGAAGCGCCCGCCGCTGGGGCAGCATCCGAGCCGGCAGCGTCCGAACCGGTCGTCAACCGGCTGGGCGTCACCTTGCCCGCCGACGCCGCGCCGCTCGCAGAGCAAGTCATCCGCATGCCCGCCACCGAAGCAACCTGGTTGACCTGGGATGCCAGCGTCTATGACGAAAACGACGGCGATGTCTTTGCCTGGGCCGATTCGTGCGTGCGGCCCGACAAACAGTTCGACCCGCAGCCCAACGCCTGTACCAGTTGGGAACTCTCCGGCGATGGGCTGACCTGGACCTTCCACCTGCAGGAAGACAAGGTCTGGAGCGACGGCACGCCCATTACCGCCGACGACTGGGTCTTTACCCTGCAGCGCTTCTCACGCCCAGACTACGACTTCAACTGGTTCTACAGCATGATGAACATCGTCAACTGGAACGAGGTCGTCAACGGCGAGATGGAGGCCGACCAGTTGGGCGTCGCCAAGGTGGACGACTACACCTTCACCATCACCACGACGCAGCCGGTTCCCTATCTGATCAGGATCATGGCCGATGTCTGGGTTACGCCCAAACACATTATCCAAGACCGGCTGAATGACGGCTCCTGGGCCTTTGACGAAAAGAACTGGGTCTTTGCCGGCCCCTTCAAGCTGGAAAGCTGGACCAAGGGCAAGGAAATGGTCTTTGTCGCCAACGACAAGTATACCGGCCCCTTCACGCCGATGGTCGATAAGCTGGTAGTGACCTTCATGGCCCCCGAAGTACGTTTCAACGCCTATAAAAACGGCGAACTGGATTATTTCGGCGGCGGCTATCAGCAGGATATTCCGCCCTCCGCCATGGCCGAAGTGATGGCCAATCCGGAGTTGAACGAACAGTTGATCGCCTGGCCCAACTTCATGACCTACTATCTTTTCTTCGACACCTGGAATGAGCCGTTCGACAACCTGCAGGTGCGCCAGGCCTTTAGCCATGCTATCGACCGCGACAAGCTGATCAACGGGCCGTTGCAATATCAGGGCGTGGCCGCCTACACCATGAACCCGCCCGGATTCCCCGGCGAGAGCGTGGAGCAGCTCAAGTCGGTTCAGAACTATGATCCTGAAGCGGCCAAGCAGTTGATGGCCGACGCCGGCTATCCCAATGGCGAAGGCTTCCCCGCGCTCACGATCTACACGCGCGAAGCCTTCCCGGCCCTGACCAACGCCGCCGAAGCGGTCGCCGCCATGCTCAAGGACAACCTGGGCGTCACGGTCGAGATTCAAAATCTCGACTACGGCATCTTCACCGACATGCTGCGCGGCCAGAAGTCCAACGAGGGCGGCGACATGAAGATTGCGCTCGTGCCCTATGAGTTTGACTTTGTGGACGGCAGCAACCTGCTCGGCGTGTGGGGAGGCTGTGAAGAGGCCGGCGCACCCATGCCGCAGATGCCGGGCCGCCACACCTGGTATAACCAAGAGTACAACAACTTGGTCTGCGAGGCCGGTTCGCTGCTCAACGACGAGCCTGGACGCAACGAACGCTACGCCCAGGCCGAGCGCATCTTGATCGAAGACGTGGCGCTGGCGCCGCTCTATCATCCGACGCTGGTGGCGCTGGTCAAGCCCTATATCAAAGGCCCCATGCTGGAGCCGAACGCCGACGGCATGGTGACCTGGAACCGCTTCCGCTTCTCGTCGCGCGAGTCGTTGATCTACAAAGCGCGCGAGTAAGCGCCCGCGCGCATCCGGCGCTCTTCCAAACGATCACACAGTCCGACCACTAGCCGGAGGATGGCCCCCTCCGGCTAGTGGTATTTCAGGCCGGTGGTATAATGAGATAGATTCAGTAGCGGCGGTATCATACCGCCGCTACAAAAGGCCAGCCGAGACACGCCATGCCCAACCTGCCCCAATCCCAGATCGATAGTCTGCTCGAAGCCATCCAGCCCAACCGGCTGCTCGACACCGCCATGGCGCTGGTCGCCGTGCCCAGCCCCACACGCAGCGCAGGCGCCGCCGCCGATGCATTAGCCGCCATCCTACAGAACCACGGCTTCACAGTCGAACGACCCGTAGCCGACTGGCCGGAAGCGCCCGCGGTCGTCGTGCGCTATGACACAGGGCGACCGGGCCGCGTGCTCCAGTTCGACGGACACCTGGATACGGTGCATCTGCCCTTTGCGCCGCCTGTCTTTGAAAATGGCGTGCTCACCGGTTCGGGCGCGTCCGATATGAAGGGCGGCATCGCCGCCTTTGTCGAGGCGCTGGTCGCGCTGCGGGAGAGCGACGCGCCGGCCGGGGGCGGCATTCTGCTCACCGCCCACGACCACCACGAAGGGCCGTGGGGCGACCGCCGCCAACTGCGCGCTCTGCTGCGCAGCGGCATCCACGGCGACGGCGTGCTGCTGCCCGAATATCTGGCCGACCGGCTGCCCATCGCCGGGCGCGGCTCGGCTATCTGGGAGGTCACGATCCGCCGCGACGGCGAACCGGTGCATGAAGTCTTGCGCCCCCCCGACCTGCCCGACGTGCTGGGTACGGGTGCAGAGCTTGTCATGCGGCTGCGCGACCTTAACCGCAAAGTCGCGGCTACCACGCGCCCCTATGCCGGGCATGATTCGGTCTTTGTGGGCAGCCTGCACGCCGGGGAAATCTACAACCAGGCCCCCACTGAATGCCGCCTCAGCGGCACACGGCGCTGGGTCACACCCGGCGCACGCCAATCCGTGCTCGACGAGTTCCGCGGCCTGCTGGCGCAGCTTGCCGCCGAGACGCGCACCCAGATCGACGTGAGCTTTGACCTGCCGGGCGACGCCTTCTCCATCGACCCGGCGCACCCGCTGGTGGCTGCCTTCCAAACCGCCTATGCCGCGGTCAGCGGCGCGCCGTTGGCGCTGGGCGACAAGCCGTTTGTCGACGACGGCAACCTCTTTGCGGGCGAGGCGGGCGTGGCGGCGCTGACGCACGGCCCCGCAGCCGGCGGCGCGCACACAATCCACGAAGCCGTGACGCTCGACGAACTGGTGCGCGTCGCCAAGGTCTATGCGCTGACCGCGCTCCATTTTTGCGTACCGGACCCGCCCTCCAACGCCATTCACCCAGGGACATGAGGCAACCCATGCAACTCGACGCGCGCCGTGAACGCCTGCTGCGGCATACCTTTATCGACTATCGCCAGACGTCGGAATTTCTGCAACAGCCGCTGATCATCAACAAGGCCCACGGCCTCTATTATTGGGATGCCGAGGGCAAACGCTACTTCGACGGCATCGGCGGCATCTTTGTCGCCGTGCTGGGCCACGGCCACCCGCGCATCGTCGAAGCGATGCAGCGCCAGATGGCCGAGATCAGCTTTGCGCCGCCGCTGCACGCCACCTCAGACGTGGCGCTGGACCTGGTCGAAAAGCTGGGCAGCCTGACGCCGGGGACCCTCAATTATGTCAAACCCTTCAGCGGTGGGTCGGAATCGGTAGAAGCGGCGCTCAAATTTGCCCGCCAATACTTCAAACAGACCGGGCGTCCGAGCAAGTACAAGTTCGTCTCGCGCTACTTTGGCTATCACGGCGGCACCTTTGGCGCGATGGCCGCCAGCGGCACGGGCAAACGCAAGACGCCTTTCGAGCCGCACGCGCCCGGCTTCGTCAAGGTCTTCCCACCCACCTACTACCGCGACCGCTTTGCCACCTGGGAGGAATGCAACCGTTTCTGCGCGCGCCAATTTGAAGACGTGATCGTGATGGAGGACCCGGAAAC
This sequence comes from Caldilineaceae bacterium, assembly GCA_020845455.1. Classification (GTDB taxonomy): domain Bacteria; phylum Chloroflexota; class Anaerolineae; order Caldilineales; family Caldilineaceae; genus QEUY01. The sequence goes on along the minus strand of JADLFO010000140.1, from coordinate 5,825 downwards.
CGTGGCGGGCATCATCTTGGAGCCGATCGGCAACACCGGCGGCATCATCACCCCCACCGACGAATACTTCCAGATCATCCGCGAGATCTGCGACCGCTATGACGTGCTGCTGATCTTCGACGAGATCATCACCGGCTATGGGCGCACGGGGCACATGTTTGCGGCGCAGACCTTTGGCATCACCCCGGATATCCTGTGCGGCGGCAAGGGCTTGTCGAGCGGGGCCATCCCGCTGGGCGCGATGATCGCACGCGAGAATATGGCCGATGCCTTTTACGGCGCGGTCGAAGACGAGGTCAACTTTGCCCACGGCCACACCTTCGCCGGCAACCCGCTCGCCTGCGCTGTGGGGCTGGCCGTGCTGGACGAAATTGTGGAAAGCCGCCTGGCCGAAAAGGCCCAAGAGACGGGCGACTATCTGGCGGACAAGCTGGAGGGGTTAAAGCGGCACGGCGTGGTGCGCGAGGTGCGCGGCAAGGGGCTGCTGCGCGGCGTCGAATTGGTGCGCGACACGACGAGCCTTGCCCCCTTCCCCGAACTGGGGCGCGCCCTCAAACAGACTGCGCTGCAGAACGGGCTGATCCTGCGCGTGGACCCCACCTGGTTTGCCGTGGCCCCGGCGCTGATCGCCGAGCAGGATGATATTGACGAACTGGTCGATCTGATCGAGCGCAGCCTCTTGGCCGCGCTGGAGATGGTCGGGGCTTAACCCCCGGACTGCTCGGCCCCATGTGAAGGACAGTCTGATGCATTTGGTCACAAAACAGATGTTGGTCGCCACCGCCGCCGAACGCTATCGCGAGGCTCACCAGCGGCGCGGTGAATGGCTGTCTACGCACGACGGCAGCGACCCCCAAACGATCTACGAACGGCTCAAGGCGCTGCCCGCCGCTGCGCGCGCCGCCGAGATCGCGGCCATCACCGGCGACAGCCGCTGGACCGAGAACATCTGCGACGAATGCGGCGGAGACCGCGAGGCCGTGGTGATGGTAGCCATCGAGGCCCATCATCCCATCGATATGACTGCACTCTGCACGGCTTGTCTGCACCAGGCGATGCAGCTTGTAAGCGCATAACTGCTTCCTTCAGAGCTTGTCAAAAGTCGAATTCCTATTGGAATCAACGATTGCCACTCCAAGACTCCTGTCGAGGAATCTCTCTGGGCTGCGTGCCGAAACAGAGAGATTCCTCGCTCGGGCGCCCTTTGGGCGCGGAATGACAGAGTACAGGAGATCTTGAGATGCCCCGCTCCTCTTGGCCCTTGGTTGAAGCTTCAAACGTTGTATGGTACAGTAGCGCCGGACCTTGCCGGCGCTGCACGCTCCCCCTTCCCTGCCCGGCATCCGCCGCTTCGGATGTTTGATCTCGGCAATGCCCAGCGTTGGTACACGTCACGGACCAGCTGTGTACCACAGCGCACGCTGCGCCTGTGGCGGCAGATTGTTTTCTGTTTCACATCAAAGGAGACCATCGCATGACTCAGCCTCGTCTCTCCCTTACTCGACGGCGCTTTTTGACCCTCACCGGCGGGATCGCTGCCGGAACGCTGCTGGCAGCCTGTGCCCCTGCCGCCCCAGCCGGAGCGCCCGCGGCAGACAGCGGCGCAGCCGCCCCCGCTGCCGAAGGCGTCACCGAGTTGATCGCCTGGTTTACCGACCGGCGCACCATCAACGACATGACCGAGCAGGAAGCCATTCCCGACTTCCAGAGCAAAAACCCCGACATCAAGGTCACTATGCAGTTTGTGCCTGAAGCTGAACTACAACAGAAGCTGTTGACCGCCAAGGCCGCAGGCAACGCGCCGGATGTCTCCTCGATTGACGAGACCTTCTTGGACACGCTGACCAAGCAGGAAGTGCTGCGCCCGATCCCCGACGAAGTGATCAACGTCAAGGAAGAGATGGGCGAACTGACCGCGTTCCTCTATCGCCTGCCCCAAGGCGCGGATGATGGCCGCTACTACGGGCTGCCCAACGGCGTCTTCAGCAGCGCGCTCTATTACAATGTTGCCCTGCTCGACGAACTGGGCTACAAACCGGAGGACATCCCCACCAAATGGGATGACTTCCTGGTCTGGGCGATGGATATCAGCGAATGGGACGGCGACACGCTGGTGCGCTCCGGCCTGGGCGCCTTTAACAACGAGTACTCGCTCTACGAAGACCTGCGCTATCAGATCGCCGGGGCGACAGATGGCAACCCCTTCCCCACCAAGGATTCGATGCGCCTGGCCGACGAGGTAGGCGTTCAGGCGTGGCAGTTTATCATGGACCTCTACAACGTCCACAAGGTAGACAGCATCGCCGAGGGGCTTGGCTCGCGCGAGCGTTTTGGCGCAGGCAATGCTGTCACCCTCTATCAGTGGACCTGGTTCAACGGTGCAATGGACACCCAATATACCGATGTGGAGTGGGGTCTAGTCGTGCCGCCTTCCATGACTGGCGAGCCGATCTATGGCCGCCGCGGGCCGGATGTGGGCTTTACGCTTACTACACAGGATGACGGCAAGCTCGACGCCGCCACCACCTTCTATCGCTATCTGGTCGGCCCCGACTACCTCGCCAAATACTGCAAGCTGCGCGGCATCCAGCCCAGCCTGCGCTCGATGTGGGAGGACCCCGAATTCTCGGACCAGGCAGGCCCCAAGTGGGGCGCAATCGCGATTAAGAACCGGCCTGAAAATTCGGTTGACCCCGGCTTCTGGCCGCTGGAGTTGGTGGACATCACCAACCGCCTGACCCCATCGATCCGCGACGAGGGCGAGGACATTGCCACCGTCTTGCAGCGCGAGGAAAAGGCGGGCAACGACTTCCTACAGGCCAACCCGCAGTGGAGCATCCTGAGCGCCGCCGACTATGAAGCCAACCCGCAGTGGTTGACTGTGACCGGCTGACGTCTGGTCATGTGGGCGCATGAGTCACCCCAGGGTGACTCATGCTGCGACCAGAACTCACAACCCATTGGATAAGGAACGCGCGGCATGACGACTGAAAACTGGCTGCCCAGGCACGCCTTCGGGCGCATCGTCCTCTTTGCGGCCTTTGCCTTCATCGCCCTGATGCTCTGGTTCCCGATCCTGGAGATGTTCTATTGGAGCCTGTTTGTCAAAGAACCGGGCATCTTCCAGTTTGCGGGGTTGGACAACTATCGCAAGCTGTTCACCGACGACCCGGTCTTTTGGAAATCGCTGCGCGTCACCTTCAGCTTTGCGATCATGGTCGTGCCGGGGGTGGTGATCTTGGGGCTGCTGCTGGCGCTGGCCGTCAACACGATCCGCAACGTAATGGTGCGCGGGGTCTTCACGGTAGCGTTCTTCACCGCCTATGTCGTGCCGCTGGTCGCCATCGCCCTGGTCTGGCGCTATATCTATCTGCCCGGCAAACAGGGGATGCTCAACGTCGTATTGGATTGGGTGGGGCTGGGTCCCTTCCGCTGGCTCAGCACCAGCGAATGGGCGCTGCGCTCGCTCGCCATCATGCGTATCTGGAAAGAAGCGGGCTTTGCCATGGTCTTGTTCCTGGCCGGGCTGCAATCGATCCCCACGACCTATTTCGAGGCGGCGGCGGTAGACGGGGCCAACGGCTGGCGGCGTTTTTGGTATATCACCTTGCCCCTGCTTATGCCCACCATCGTCTTTGTGGTGATCATCACCACCCTGAGCGCCTTTCTCGCCTTCACCGAAGTCTATGTCATGACCGTAGAGTCCAACGGCGGGCGCGGCGGGCCGAACTTCGCCACCAACCTGATGGCCTTTCACATCTTTAACACGGCCATCGCCTATGGGCACGAAGGCTATGGCAGCGCCATGGCCGCCGTCTTCTTTGTGATCATGGTGGGCGTGGGCTATCTGCAATATCGCTTTATCCGCGCCACCTATGAGTATTGATGAGATTGACAGGGGCAAACCTATGGACCGCTCCTTACGTCGCGACTGGCGCAATCACGGCGTGCGCGTCGTGCGCCGCGACCAACTCGACCCCAACACGCCCCAGACGCCGGGCATGGCGCGCGCCGCAGCCATCAACCATGCGCGCGCCGGGGCCAATAAACTCTGGGCCGGGACCGTCTCCATTCACCCCAATGCCAAGACCGGCGCGCACCATCACGGCGCGCTGGAAAGCATTATCTATGTGGTCGAAGGTCGCGCCCGCATGCGCTGGGGCGATCAACTGGAATATGTAGCGGAAGCCGGGCCCGGCGATTTCATCTTTGTGCCGCCCTATGCGCCCCACCAGGAGATCAACGCCAGTCCCGACGCGCCGCTCTTCTGCGTGGTGATCCGCAGCGACCAGGAGCCTGTGGTCGTCAACCTCGATATCCCTGTGGTCGAAACCCCCGAACAAGTCCAGTGGGTGGACCCGATCCACCCGGCGCAAGCGGCAAGCAGCGACCCGCGCGCAGAGGGATCAGACGATGAGCAGCACCACACAGGCTGAGCTTTCGACCGATCCAACAGTGGCCGCACGCCGCTGGAGCGCGGCCAAGACCCGCCGCGCCCTGGGGCATGCGGCGCTTTATTTGGGGCTGGCCGCGGCTGCCCTGGTCTTCTTTATGCCCTTCTATTGGGTGATCGTCGCCTCCTTCAAAACCCCCGCCGAGCTGCGCGAGATCCCGCCCACCTGGTGGCCGCAGACCTTTACCTTCGCCAACTATTCCGAAGTGTGGCGAGCCGCCTTTGCACGCTATTTTCTCAACTCGTTTATCTATTCCGGCGGCACTACGCTGGTCGTGCTTCTCACCAGCAGCCTGATCGGCTATGTCTTGGTGAAAGACCCGTCGCGCTTTGGCAACATGGTCTTTTGGTTTATCCTGGCGGCGTCGATGGTGCCCTTTGTCACCTATCTGCTGCCGCTGTTTAACATCCTGTTGCGCATCCAGCGCTGGACCGGCATCCCCATGGTCAACACCTATTGGGGCATGATCCTGCCCTGGCTGGTCTTCCCCTTTGGCGTCTTTCTCATGCGCCAGGCCATGTTCAGCATCCCCGACGATCTGTTGGACGCAGCGCGCATCGACGGCGCGCGCGAATGGGGCCTCTACTGGCGCATTGTGCTGCCGCTGGTGCGTCACAATCTGGCGGCGCTGGCGATCATCGTCTTTATCTTCAAATATGATGACCTGCTCTGGCCGCTGGTGGTGGCGCAGCGCACCGAAATGTATCCGGTCACGGTAGGGTTGGTCGAATATGTGGGCCAGTTCTTCGTCGAATATCACCTCTTTACCACCGCCGCGGTGCTGGTGATCATCCCGATCTTTATCATCTACCTGACGCTGCAGCGCTTCATCATCGAAGGCATCGCCACCCAGGGTCTCAAGGGCTAGACCGGCGTCCCTGTCATGCCGTCTGCGCGCCCCGCCAAACACAGCCACTGCTCCTACTGCGGCCATGCCTACGCGCCGGATCAGCCCTGGCCGCGCGCCTGCGCCGTTTGCGGGCAGATCAGCTATCAAAACCCGATCCCCGTGACGGTTGTGCTGCAGCCGGTGGATGGCGGCGTGCTGGCCGTGCGCCGCGCCATCGAGCCGCAGCGCGGCAGCCTGGCGCTGCCGGGGGGCTATATCGACCTGGGGGAGAGCTGGCAGCAGGCGGGAGCGCGTGAGGTATGGGAAGAGGCGCAGGTGCGCATCGACCCGGCGGCGCTGGAAGTGGTGCGCGTCCACAGCGCGCCCGACGGCACGCTGATCGTCGGCGCGCTGGCAGCGCCACTCTCCGCCGCCGACCTGCCGCCCTTCACCCCCAACGGCGAGGCCGGCGAACGCTGCATCCTGACCGAACCCGTGCCGCTGGCCTGGTCACTGCATACGGAACTAGTGGCCGATTACCT